>NZ_JBXASU010000127.1:0-16832 GCF_058809705.1 Cupriavidus sp. MPR-AND1C
GTCGGTGACGCCGTTGGCGGCCAGGGTCTCGACAAAGGCTTCCGACGGGGTCATCTCCTGCGGGCCGGTGGTGGCGGGCAGCGCGGTGGTCTTGATGGCTTCAGGCAGGTGTTCACTCATGGTGCGTCTCCGGTATGTTTATTAAAACGGAACTAATAGTCCCGAAAAGTGTTGTTGCCAAAAATGTATGGCACATGGAGACGAAGGTCAATAGGTAAAATAAATAAACGAGATGATTTGTATCTAAAAACGAAACTGCTCTATCATGGCTGAAAGGGCGCGCCCAAAGGAGACCGACGTGATGGATATCGTGACTGGCAAGCCAGACAAGATGGTTGCGGCACGCACCCTGTTTGGCATCGACTCCGGCCTGATGGTGCCGGCATTCAGCGAGCGCGACGACCACGTGCCGGAGATCGACGAGGCTTACCGCTTCAACCCCGAAGTGACGCTGGCGATACTGGCCGGTTTCACGCGGGACCGCCGGGTGATGGTGCAGGGCCTGCACGGCACCGGCAAGTCCACCCATATCGAGCAGGTGGCGGCACGCCTGAACTGGCCTTGCGTGCGTGTGAACCTGGACGGCCATATCAGCCGGCTAGACCTGGTCGGCAAGGACGCCATCGTGGTGCGCGACGGCCGCCAGGTCACCGAGTTCCAGGAAGGCATCGTGCCGTGGGCGCTGCAGCGCCCGGTGGCGCTGATCTTCGACGAGTACGATGCGGGCCGCCCCGATGTGATGTTCGTGATCCAGCGCATGCTGGAGCGCGACGGCAAGTTCACGCTGCTGGACCAGAACCGCGTGATCCATCCGCATCCGGCGTTCCGCATGTTCGCCACCGCCAATACCGTGGGGCTTGGCAACCTGAACGGGCTGTACCACGGCACCCAGATGCTGAACCACGCGCAGATGGACCGCTGGAACGTGGTCGCCACGCTCAACTACCTGCCGCGCGCGCAAGAGGCCGGCATCGTGCTGGCCCGCGTGCCGGAGCTGGCGGACGACGCCGGCCGCGCGCTGATCGCATCGATGGTGAGCGTGGCCGAGCTCACGCGCAAGGGCTTTGCCACGGGGGACCTGTCCACGCTGATGTCGCCGCGCACGGTGATCAGCTGGGCGGAAAACTGCCAGATCTTCCGCGATCCGGCGCTGGCGTTCCGGCTGAGCTTTCTCAATAAATGCGACGACGCCGAACGCCCGATCGTGGGCGAGTATTTCCAGCGCTGTTTTGGCCGGGAAGTGGAAGCCGCACAAGGCGACGCGGCGCAACCGTGCTGATGCCGCCGCCCCGGCAGGCGGCCCGCCGCGGCCAGCAGCGCGAGGCCCTGTGCGCGGCGGTGGTGCGCGCGCTCACGGGCGAGCGCGCGCTGCATTATCGTGACGGCCGCCTGTGCCGCGACCTGCGGCCGCTGCCGCTGCATGCGCCGCATTTGCGCACCGACCCGCAGGTGGACGACTTTGCCTGCCTGCGCGGCGCGGCGGATGGGGCGGCACTACGGCTCGCGCATTCGGACGCGGATCTGCACAAGCAGTTGTGCCCGGCGGATCCGGTGGAACGGCTGGTGTTCGAGCTGCTGGAGCAACTGCGCTGCGAGTCGCAACTGCCAGCCGGCATGCCGGGCGTCGCGCAGAACCTGCGCCACCGCTTCGCGGCCTGGTCCCGCGGCTTCCATCGCAGCGGCCTGGCCGAGAGCCACCTTGGCATCCTGCTGTACACCGTGGCGCAGATCGCGTGGTCGCGCCTGTCGGGCTGGCCGGTGCTGGAAGACACCGAAGACCTGATCGAAGCCACGCGCGCGGCCATCGTGCCGGTGCTCGGCGTGCCGCTGGCGGGCCTGCGCCGGCACCGCGCGGAGCAGGGCGCGTTTGCCATCCATGCCCTCGAACTGGCACGGCTGGTGGGCGAGATGCTGCGCGCCACCCGCACGCACGGGATGCAAGCCGATGAGCAAGAGGCCGAAGACAACGAAGCCGTGCGCGTGGCGTTCTCACTGGCGCTCGGGTGCGAGGACGACGAGCTCGACGCCATGGCCATGGCGGCCACCGGCAACAGCCGCGTGCTGCACGCGTGCGGCCACGGCTACCGCGCCTACACCACGCGCTACGACCGGGAAATCGCCCCCGGCACGCTGGTGCGCAAGGATCTGCTGGCGGCGTACCGCGAACGCCTCGACCAGCGCATCGCCGAACAAGGCATCAACGTGGCAAGGCTGGCGCGCGCGCTGACGGCATCGCTCGCCGTGCCGCAGCGCGATGGCTGGTCCTTCGGCGAGGAAGACGGCCGCATCGACGGCCGGCGCCTCGCGCAACTGGTCACCTCGCCGGCCGAGCGCCGTCTGTTCCGGCAAGAGCGGCACCAGCTGCAGGCGGACTGCGCGGTGAGCTTTTTGATCGATTGCTCGGGCTCGATGAAAGCGCATATCGAGCCGGTGGCCATGATGGTCGACATTCTCACGCGCGCGCTCGACCAGGCCGGCGTGGCCAGCGAGGTGCTGGGCTTTACCACCGGCGCGTGGAATGGCGGCCGCGCCCGGCTCGACTGGCTGGCCCGCGGCCGGCCCGCGCATCCCGGGCGGCTGAATGAAGCCTGTCACATGGTGTTCAAGGACGCGGCCACGAGCTGGCGGCGTGCCCGCGCCAACATCGCCGCGCTGTTCAAGGCCGACCTGTTCCGCGAAGGCGTGGACGGGGAGGCAGTCGACTGGGCGTGCGCGCGGCTGCTCGCGCGCGCCGAGACCCGCCGCATCCTGATCGTGGTATCCGACGGCAGCCCGATGGACAGCGCCACGGGGCAAGCCAACGATGCGTTCTACCTGGACAACCACCTCAAGGAAGTGGTGGCGCGCCACGAGACGCTGCGCGACGTGGAGGTGCTGGGACTTGGCGTGGGGCTGGACCTCAGCCCATACTACCGCCGTTGCCTGGCGCTGGACTTGTCGGTGCCGATGGACATGCCGGTGTTCGGGGAGATCGTGCGGTGGATCGGGGGGCGGCGGTGAGGGGCCCTCTCACCGCTCTCACCACGATCACCGTCGCTGGGCCAGCATCTTCATTACGTATGAGAATATGCATGCGCTCCCGCCGCGTTTCCCTCCCGGGCGGTTACGGGCAGGCCATCTTCGTAGTGCCGGCGCCGGCCTCATGGCAGGCTGTTTATGCTTACCAAGAAGAGGTACCCCCACGTACCCTAAGCCGCTTGCCTTCAAAGTGCGCAACGAGAAAGTCGAGGAACGCCCGGACCTTGGCCGACATGTTCAGCCGCTCCGGAAAGACGGCAAATATGTCGGCTGGTGGTAGGGCATAGTCTTCGAGCAGCAAGACCAGGCGGCCACTTCGGAGGTACTTGGCAAGGTCCCATTCCGCGCGTTGCAAGATCCCTTGCCCGGCCAAGCCCCACGTCAGCGTCACTTCGCCGTCATTGCTGCTCAGGGCGCCACGTACCTTTACCGTTTCCGTCTTCTTCCCCTTGGCGAAGCGCCAGATGCCATAGGCAGAGTCGTTCTGGCGTAGCACGATGCATTGATGTTGCGTCAGATCGTGCGGCGTGACCGGCGTGCCGTGGGCTTTCAGATATGAGGGCGCGGCGCAGACCAAACGCCGGTTGTCGGCGATCTTCCGCGCCATCAGGCGTGTGTCCGGGATCTCGCCGAACCGGATCCCTATGTCAAATCCCTCATCGCCCAGGTTCATTGGCCTGTCCGTCAGATGGAGTTGCACCTCCATCTGTGGATATCGTTTGGCGAAATCGGATATGGCGGGCGCAATGTAGGTTCGCCCGAACCCCAGGGGGGCGTTGACCCTCAGTGTTCCTCGCGGCGCCACATGGCTGCTGGAGATCAACTGATCGAGATCCTCGATCTCCGCGAGCAGGCGCCGGGCGTGCTCGAGGTAGACCTCCCCTTCGGCGGTCAGGCCGATGCGCCGCGTTGTCCGGTTCAGCAACCGCACCCCAAGCCGCTTCTCCATTTGAGCTAGCCGTTTACTGATGGCCGCGGGGGTGACGTCTTGCTCACGCGCTGCGGCCGAGAGGCTGCCCGCCTTGGCCAGGCCGGCGAAGAAAGCAAGTTCCGAAGGCTGTCCCATCTTCAACCTCAAGTTAATATTAGTTTGAAATAGAGTTCATCTTACTCCCTCGGTTTTCAACGATAGTTTGGTCACAGAAGGACGCCGGCATACCTGGCGGTGGAAAGCGGCCTTTGGTTTGTGGAAAACAATGAGAGGAGCAACGCGATGCGTGAATACAAGATTGCAGCCATCCCTGGCGATGGCATTGGCCCGGAAGTGATCTCTGCTGGTCTGCAAGTGCTGGAGACCCTGGCGGGGCAAGATGGCGGCTTCAAGCTGGGCGTCGAACATTTCCCGTGGAGCTCCGACTACTATCTGGAGAAAGGCTACTACATCCCCGAAGGTGGGCTGGAACGCCTGAAGCAGTTCGACGCCATCTTCTTTGGCGCAGTGGGCGCCCTGAACGTGCCCGATCACGTGTCGCTGTGGGGCTTGCGCCTACCGATTGCCCAGGGCTTCGACCAGTACGCCAACGTACGCCCCGCACGCGTGCTGCCAGGGGTGAAGAGCCCGCTGGCCAATGGCAAGGACATCGACTGGGTCATCATCCGCGAGAACTCGGAAGGCGAGTATGCCGGCAACGGCGGTCGTACCCACCGTGGCCTGCCTATCGAGACCGGCACGGAAACCGCTGTCTTCACACGCGCCGGTGTCGAGCGGATCCACCGCTTCGCCTTCGAGATCGCGCAGAAGCGCCCCCGCAAACACCTCACCCTGGTGACCAAGTCGAACGCGCAACGCTTCGGCATGGTGATGTGGGACGAGATCTTCTACGAAGTCGCCAAGGACTATCCGGACGTCAAGGTTGACCGCGAACTGGTTGACGCCGTGACGACGCGCATGGTGTTGAAGCCCCATACGCTGGACGTGGTGGTGGCGACCAACCTGCACGCCGACATCCTGTCCGACCTGGCTGCGGCGCTGTCCGGCAGCCTCGGCATCGCACCGACCGCCAACCTGAACCCGGAACGCCTGTTCCCGTCGATGTTCGAACCGATCCACGGTTCCGCCTTCGATATCACGGGCAAGGGCGTGGCCAATCCCATCGCCACCTTCTGGACCGCGGCGATGATGCTCGAGCATCTGGGCGAGAAGCCCGCGGCGGACCGCCTGATGGCAGCCATCGAGCAGATCACCGCCAACGGTGTCTTCACCCCGGATCTGGGTGGCCATGCGACCACCGCGTCTGTCACCGAAGCCATCTGCAAGGTGTTGGCCGATCAGGTCAAGAAGGCGGCCTGAAGCAAGAAAAGAAGCGCGGCTTGCCGCGCCGCGGCAAACCGCTAGCGGGTTAGCACAGGCACAGGTGCCCCGCACCGTGCCGGCCCTGCAATGGGCCGGCCAATCAAGAATGCCATCAGGAGACAGGCATGCAATCCGTTATCCGGACTGCGGTGGCTGCGTTCGCCCTCGCTCTCGCCCTGGGCGCCGGCACCGCTTTCGCCCAGGCATATCCCACCAAGCCCATTCGCCTCATTGTCCCGTTTCCCCCCGGGGGCACCACCGACGTCCTTGCCCGCACCGTGGGACAAAAGCTCGCGCAGGCGCTGGGCCAGCCCGTCATCATCGAAAACCGGCCGGGCGCTGGTGCCACCATCGGCGCGGACGCCGCGGCAAAGTCTGCGCCAGATGGCTACACGCTGCTCATGGGGGCGGTGCATCACACCATTGCACCGAACGTCTACAAAAAGCTCTCCTACGACGTCCAAAAGGATCTGACGCCGGTGTCCGTGGTTGCCATCGTGCCGAACGTGCTCGTCGTCAGCCCAAGCTTCCCGGCCAGGAGCGTGCAGGAGTTGGTCGCTTATGCCAAGGCCAACCCGGGAAAGCTGACCTACGCGTCCAATGGCAACGGCACGGCCCATCACCTTATCGGCGAGCAATTCAAGGTACAGACCGGCACCCACATCGTCCACGTTCCCTACAAGGGGAGCGCCCCGGCTATCACCGACCTGATGGGCGGCCAGGTGTCGATGATGTTTGACACCGCGTCATCCGCGCTGCCTTACATCAAGGCAGGCAAGCTCAAGCCGCTGGCGGTCGCCACGGCCAGGCGTTCTTCCGCACTGCCGGACGTGCCTACCCTTGCCGAGTCCGGCCTGCCGGGTTTTGACATCGCCTCCTGGTTCGGCATCCTTGCCCCTGCGGGAACACCGCCTGAGATTGTGAACCGGCTTGGCACGGAAATCACCAAGGCCCTGGCACTCCCCGATGTGAAAAGGCAATTCGCTGCCATCGGCGCGGAACCGGTCGGCAACACCCCTGCCCAGATGACGGCCCAGATCAAGGACGAAGTCACCCGCTTCGGCAAGCTCGTCAAAGAGGCGCACGTAAGCATGGACTGACCAAGCGGCATGGCCGTCGCGAAGACGTCGACCGCATTCAGTTGATGAAGGCAAGACAGGCAGCGCTGCAAGTGCGTCGCCGTAGGAGACATCATGAAAAGACGACTCATAAGCTCACTGTATGTCCAGGTGCTCATTGCCGTGGCGGCGGGCATCCTGCTGGGCATCTTCATGCCCCATATCGGCAGCGAGCTCAAACCACTTGGGGATATCTTCATCCGCCTCATCAAGATGGTGTTTGCACCCATCATCTTCGCGACGGTCGTGCTCGGCATTGCCAAGATGGAAAGCATGAAAGACCTTGGCAGGGTAGGCTGGCGTGCCTTGCTGTACTTCGAAGTGCTGTCGACGTTTGCGCTACTGCTCGGTGTCATCGTGGTCAATGTGGTACAGCCCGGCCATGGCATGAACGTCGACCCGGCGACGCTCGACACGAAGAGCATTGCCGCCTATACGGCACAGGTAAAGCATGAAGGCATCATGGACTTCCTGCTCAACCTTGTGCCGATGAGCATTATGGATGCGCTCGCCAAGAACGACATCCTGCAGATCCTCGTGTTCTCGGTATTCATGGGCGTGGCCCTGGCCCATCTGGGAGAGCGCGGCAAGCCGTTCGTCGCCGCCCTGGATTCGTTTGCCAATGCCATGTTCGCGATCGTCGGCATGATCATGCGCGTCGCGCCGGTTGCCGCGTTCGGCGCCATGTCATTCACGGTGGGCAAGTATGGCTTTGGCTCCATTGCATCGCTTGGCAAGCTGGTCGCCACCATGTATGGGACCTGCGCGCTGTTCGTGCTGATCGTGTTGGGTGCGATTTGCCGCATCTGCGGATTTGGCCTGTTCAACTTCCTGAAATACATCAAGGACGAAATCCTGACCGTGCTGGGAACGAGCTCGTCGGAATCCGTCATTCCGCAGTTGATGCGCAAGCTGGAGAACGTCGGCGTGTCGAAGCCCGTCGTCGGGCTGGTGGTGCCGGCGGGCCTTACCTTCAACCCCGATGGCCAGTGCATCTACTACACCATGGCAGCGATCTTTATCGCACAGGCAACCAACACGCCATTGACCCTCACCGACCAGTTCGTCGTGCTCGGTGTGCTGCTGCTGACTTCGAAGGGTTCCGCGGGCATCACCGGCTCGGGCTTCATCACCCTGGCGGCGACGCTCGCGTCGCTGGGGAAGATTCCGGTGGCGGGCATGGTTCTCCTGCTTGGGGTGGATCGCTTCATGTCGGAGGCGCGCGCCATCACCAACACCATCGGCAACGCGGTTGCGACCATGGCGATTGCCAAGTGGGTCGGCGCACTCGACGAGGACCGCGTCCAACGCGTCCTCAATGGCGAAGTCGCCCCAGAGGACCTGGAGCAACTCTACGAAGGTGTCGCGCCGGAACCAATCCCCCTGGTGCCGTTGCAGCCGAACTATGCCGCCGACGCTCGCAAGAGCGCTTGACACCAGAACGGAAACAGGTAGCGCATCGTGAAACACTTCACCGTTGAAAACCCCCGGGCATTCCTGGCGTCGCTTTTCAGGGCTGCCGTATCCGCAGCGGACCCGCAGGACTGCCTGGCGTGCGCATTGCCCGAGCCGCCTGTCGGCCGCACCATCGTCGTCGGGGCCGGCAAGGCCGCTGCCAGCATGGCCCGGGCGCTGGAACAGGCTTGGCCGGGCCCGCTCGCTGGCCTGGTTGTGACGCGGTACGGCCACGCCGCGCCGACCTCGCGCATCGAAGTCGTCGAAGCCGGGCACCCGGTACCCGACGCGGCTGGCCAGCGTGCCGCGGTTCGCATGCTGGACATGGTTTCGGGGCTGTGCCCGGACGATCTGGTCATCTGCCTGATATCCGGCGGCGGATCCTCGCTGCTTAGCCTTGCGCTGGCCGGCATGAGCCTGGAGGAAAAACGTGCCGTCAACCAGGCGCTGCTGGCCAGCGGCGCGACCATCTCGGAGATGAACTGTGTGCGACGGCATCTCTCCGGCATTAAAGGCGGAAGGCTTGCCGCTGCGTGCCATCCGGCTCGCGTCGTTACGCTGTTGATTTCAGACGTACCCGGCGACGACCCGGTCAATATCGCATCCGGGCCGACGGTATGCGACGCGACGACGTGCCAGGACGCGCTGGATATCGTCCGGCGCTACGGGATCCTGCTCCCGGCCAGCGCAGAGCGTCTGCTGGCGTCCGGCAGCGGGGAGTCAGTCAAGCCTGGTGACGAACGGCTCGCGCGCAGCGAGGTGCGCATGATCGCGACGCCTGCCATCTCCCTTGCCGCCGCCGCGCAGGCAGCGGCCGCCGCGGGCATCCAGCCCTATGTACTGGGCGACCGCATCGAAGGCGAGGCCGCCGACGTCGGCAAGGTGATGGCTGGCATCGCCTTCCAGGCCGCGCAGGGAACGGAGCCATTCCAGCTTCCGTGTGTGCTCCTGTCAGGGGGCGAGACCACCGTCACAGTCAAAGGCGACGGCCGCGGCGGGCGCAACGTGGAATTCCTGCTTTCCCTGGCCATTGCGCTGGACGGCCACCCGAATGTCTTTGCGCTGGCCGCCGACACGGATGGCGTGGACGGCATCGAAGAGATCGCGGGCGCATACGCCGACCCCACGACACTCGCGCGAGGCTGGCAAAGGGAGATGGTGCCGCATGCCTTTCTCGCCAACAACGACGGGCACACCTACTTCGAGGCGCTTGGCGACTCCATCGTCACGGGCCCCACGCTTACCAATGTCAACGACTTCCGTGCCTTGCTGATTACCAGCCCGGCCGGGAAAGGATGCTAGATCATGCGCCGCACTCGAAATGCCAAGATTGTCGCCACCGTCGGACCGGCCAGCAGCGATGCTGCAACCCTTCGCCGCCTGTTCATGGCCGGCGCCGACGTTTTCCGGCTGAATTTCAGTCACGGCACGCATGCCGACCACAAGGCACGCCTCAACCTCATCCGGGATCTGGAGACGGAGCTGGGACGGCCAATCGGCATCTTGCTGGACTTGCAAGGGCCAAAGCTGCGCGTGGGGCAGTTCGCGAACGGTCCCGTTACGCTCGTGCAAGGCCAGACGTTCCGGCTTGACATGGACAAGGACCGCCCGGGTGATGCGACCCGGGTTGCGCTGCCTCATCCCGAGATCTTCGCGGCGCTGAAAGCGCAGACGGACCTGTTGCTCGACGATGGGAAGCTCCGCCTCCGGGTAAAGGCATTCGGGCCGGACCATGCCGAGACCGAAGTGATCGACGGTGGGGTGTTGTCCGACCGCAAGGGCGTCAACGTGCCAGGTGTTGTGCTGCCGCTGTCGGCCTTGACCGCAAAGGACCGCGAAGACCTGGACTACGGCTTGTCGCTCGGGGTCGACTGGATCGCCTTGTCTTTTGTCCAGCGCGCGGAAGATATTCGCGAGATCAAGCAGATTGCCGGCAGCCGGGCCAGCATCGTCGCCAAGCTGGAGAAGCCCGCGGCCATCGCCGAGTTGCATGCCATCGTGGCCGAAACCGACGCGGTGATGGTCGCCCGCGGCGATCTTGGCGTCGAAATGCCCGCCGAGCAGGTGCCGTCGATCCAGAAGCGCATCGTGCAGGCTTGCCGCAAAGCGGGCAAGCCCGTCATTGTCGCCACGCAGATGCTGGAATCCATGGTGAGCTCGCCGGTTCCGACGCGCGCCGAAGCTTCCGACGTTGCCACTGCCATCTACGATGGCGCGGACGCCGTCATGCTCTCCGCGGAGTCGGCCTCAGGAAAGTACCCCGTCGAAGCCGTGCAGATGATGAACAGCATCATCGTGCAGACGGAGGCAGATCCGTACTACAGGGAGGTCATGGAGGCATCGCAGACCCCGCCGGAGCCGGACATCGCCAACGCCATCGGCAGCGCAATGCGCCGCGTGGCCGGGCTTCTCCACGTAGCCACCACCGTGGCGTACACAAGCTCTGGCTATTCCGCCATGCGCATGTCGCGCGAGCGTCCCGATGCCCCCATTATCGGCATGACCCCGAACCTGCATGCCGCGCGTGCCATGGCACTCGTCTGGGGCGTCCATGCGGTGATCATCCATGAAGTGGAGAGCGTCACCGAGATGACGAACTATGCCTGCGACACAGCCGAGAACGAGGGCTTCGCCACTTCGGGGCAAGTCATCGTGATCTCCGCGGGCATGCCCTTTGGCACGCCTGGCACGACCAACCTGCTTCGCATCGCAACGCTCGGCCAGCCGGCCGCCTGAAGACCCCGGGCACCCGCGACATCACTATTTGAGGCATTTCATCACGACCGTCATCCGATCCATTCGAGGCTTCGAGGTATTGGACTCCCGCGGCAATCCGACCGTGGCCGCGGAGGTGACACTGGCCGATGGCGCCTGTGGATATGCGCCTGCCTCCCTCGGGCGCCTCCACCGGCAGCCGGGAAGCGCTGGAACTCCGGGACAATGACCCGGCGCGCTACGGCGGCGCTCACGCCGACAACAACGTCGACATACAAGAGTTCATGATTCTGCCGGCAGGGGCCACGTCATTTGCCGAGGCTATCCGTTGGGGTGCCGAGGTATTTCACTCGCTCAAGCGCGTGCTGCGAAAGCGTGGCCTCTCTACCGCCGTGGGTGATGAGGGCGGTTTTGCGCCCGATCTCCCCTCCAATGAGGCTGCGCTGGAAGCGATCGTCGGTGCCATCGAGCTTGCCGGCTTTCGGGTTGGGCCCGATATCGCGCTGGGGCTGATAGAAGCCGAACCGGGCGAACTGGCCACGTATGCGGGATCGACCGCGTTTGCGCAGCGACAAGCGGGCGACGGGCGTGAAGCGGCCGACAGAAAGTCCGACCTGAGCGCGCTGCTCTACTGAGCGGCCATGCGAGCGATTGCTTCAGCGCTCGCTCCCTCCCAAGGTGCGGTGGATCGGGGGGGCGGTGAGTGGTAACCCCACCGCCGCCGGGCCGCGCTTGCTTGCCTGCGGCCGTTCGTTACTCGTCAGCCTAGCCAGCCCTTGATGGTTGCCGCCATGACCTTGGCCGAAATGCCGTAGCGATCGTGCAGCGTGGGCAGAGCGCCAGCATCGAGGAACGCATCCGGCAGGCCAATCTGCCGGAATGGCGCGCTAACGCCCGCGCGCATCAACGCTGCCGCCACGCCTTCGCCAAGACCACCGATCACCGTGTGGTTCTCGGCAACGACGACGAGCCGGCCGGCGCGCCTTGCCTCGCGCACGATGGTCTCGGTGTCCAGGGGCTTGATCGTCGGCACGTGCAGCACGGCGGTGCCGATGCGATCCGCCTCCAGCGCCTTGGCCACTTCGAGCGCGCGCATGGTCATGATGCCCGACGAGATCACGAGTACCTCTGCGCCGTCGCGCAGCAGCTTTGCCTTGCCAAGCTCAAAACGATAGTCATACTCATCCAGCACCACGGGCACGTTGCCGCGCAGCAGCCGTGCATAGACCGGGCCGCGATGGGCCGCGATGGCCGGCACCATCTGCTCGATGTCCAGCGCGTCGCACGGATCGATGACGGTCATGTTGGGCATCGCGCGCATCAACGCCAGATCCTCCGCGGCCTGATGGCTGGGCCCGTAGCCTGTGGTCAGGCCGGGCAGCGCGCACACGATCTTCACATCCAGGTTGTCTTCGGCGATGGCCTGGTGCATGAAGTCATAGGCGCGACGCGTGGCAAAGACCGCGTACGTGGTGACAAAGGGTTGCGCCCCCTCGTGCGCAAGGCCGGCGGCGGCGCCCATCAACAGCTGTTCGGCCATGCCCATCTGGTAGTAACGCTCGGGGTACGCCTTGGCAAAGAGATGCAGGTCGGTGTATTTGCCGAGGTCGGCCGTCATGCCGATCACTTCGGGCTTGCTGCGGGCCAGTTCCACCAGCGCCTGTCCGAACGGTGCAGAGCGCGTCGCCTGGCCCTCCGCGGCGATGGACGCGATCATGGCGGACGTCTTCAGCCGCGGCTTGTTCAAGGTTGCGTTGCTCATGCTTGTCTCCCGGATTCCAGTGCTTCCAGCGCGAGCTGCCACTCGTGGGCGTCGACGCGGATAAAGTGGTTCTTCTCGCGTTGCTCCAGGAAAGGAACGCCGCAGCCCATGCGTGTATCGCAAACAATGATGCGAGGCTGCGCGCCCGGATGCGACCGCGCCGCATCGAACGCGGCCGCCACCGCCGCGATATCGTTGCCATCCACGCGCTGCGTGAACCAGCCGAACGCCTCCAGCTTTTCCACCAGCGGCTCGAACGCCATGATCTGCGTCGATGGCCCGTCGGCCTGCTGGTTGTTGACGTCGACCATCGCGATCAGGTTGTCCAGCTTCCAGTGGCTCGCCGACATGATCCCTTCCCAGATCGCGCCTTCATCCAGTTCGCCGTCGGAGAACAGCGTATAGACAAAGGCATCGGAGCCCTTGCGCTTGAGGCCCAGGCAGCGGCCAACCGCGATCGTCAGGCCTTGTCCCAGCGAGCCGCCGGACATCTCCATGCCCGGCGTGTAACTTGCCATGCCTGACATCGGCAGGCGGCTATCATCGCTGCCATACGTCTCCAGCTCGCCCGCAGGCAGGATGCCTGCTTCGAACAACGCGGCATACAAGGCAATGGCGTAGTGCCCGTTGGACAGGAGGAAGCGATCTCGCCCCTCCCACCCGGGGTCTTCCGGACGGTACTTCATGGCGCCGAAGTACGCGACGGCCAGGACGTCTGCAATGTCGAGTGCTTGCCCGATATAGCCCTGGCCCTGTACTTCGCCCATCAACAGGGCATTCCTGCGGATGCGATAGGCGCGCTCTGGCAATGGCACCAACGCGTCGGATGATGATGAATTCATGTTCGTCTCCTGCGTGTATCTGATGGTCAAGGGAATGGGAAATCTCAGCGGTTGACTGCCTTCGCCGGGACAAGGAAGACAAGCATTGCGCCGAGAACGATGGCAACCGAGATGAAGATCAGGCCGGCCGTCGCGTTCCCGGTCAGATCGTTGAGCCAGCCGACGATGGCCGGGGAAAAGAACCCTGCGAGGTTGGCCACGCAGTTGACGGCGGCGATCCCGGCCGCTGCCGACATGCCACCCAGCAAAGCGGTGGGCAACGCCCAGAACTGCGACGACGATGCCAGGATGCCCGCCGCTGCGATGCTCAGGCAGACGAGCGACGCGCCGACGCCACCAAGCAGAGGAAGCGCCGCAAAGCCCGCCGCCGCCACCAGCATCGGGATCGCCAGGTGCAGGCGCCGCTCGCGGTGGTGGTCCGCGCTCATGCCAACCAGTGGCAACGCGACAATCGCGCACAGGTATGGCAAGGCGGTGAGGATGCCCACCCACAAAGGATCGGCGACACCAGCCTTCCTGACGATGGTCGGCAGCCAGAACGTCAGGCCATATTGTCCGAGCACGACGCAGAAGTAGATGGCCGCCATCAGCCAGAGCCGGCGATCGGCGATGAACGCGCGAATCGACACGTGCGAGACCTTCTGGGCGTTGTCGCCAGCGACGTTGCGCGCAAGCAGCGCCTTCTCCGCTTCGGTGAGCCACTTCGCACTCTGGATGCCGTTGTCCAGGTAGAGCAGGATGGCAATGCCGAGAATGAGCGAGGGCAGCGCCTCCAGCATGAACAGCCACTTCCACCCAGCCAGGTCCAGCGCGCCGTGGAACGCGTGCATGATGTAGCCTGAAAGCGGTCCGCCCACGATGCCCGCCAACGGAATCGCCATGAAGAACATCGATAGCGCCTTGGCCCGTCGTTCCGATGGGAACCAGTAGGTCATGTAAAGGATGACACCCGGCGCGAATCCGGCCTCCGCCACGCCGAGCAGGAAACGCAGCACGTAAAAGGAGGTGGGGCTGCTGACAAACGCGAAGCTCGCCGAGATGACGGCCCACGTCAGCATGATGCGCGCGAGCCAGTTGCGCGCACCCACCTTGTGCAGGATCATGTTGCTCGGGACTTCGAAGAGAAAATAGCCAAGAAAGAAGATGCCGGCGCCGAGGCCATAGATCGTTTCGCTGAAGCGCAGGTCATTGAGCATCTGCAGCTTGGCGAATCCCACATTGACCCGGTCCAGGTAGGCGCCGAGATAGCAAAGCATCAGGAACGGTATCAGGCGCCGTACCACTTTTGCGTAGGTTCTGGATTCAAAGGTGGCCGCATCCGCGTGCGCCATCACATCGCCCGCAACGGGCGAAGCGTATTTGGTTTTCATGTTGTCTCCTGCCATGCGCCCCGGGTTCGCCCGGGTGCGCGGATAGTTCCGCCAGATGAAGGCGGTCGTCGAGGCCGATCAGTGAATCAGCATCCCGCCATTGACGTCGAGCGTGATGCCCGTCAGGTAAGCGGACAGGTCGCTGATCAGGAAGAGGCAGGCATTGGCCACGTCGGCGGCGTCACCCAGGCGGCCCAGCGGAATCCCCTTGATGATGTCGGCACGCATTTCAACGGTGAGCTTGTCGCCGGTGATGTCCGTCTGGATCAGGCCCGGCGTGATCGAATTGACGCGGATGTTGTCGCCACCGAATTCGCGGGCCATGGCACGTGCAAGGCCAAGTACGCCCGCCTTGGCCGCGCTGTAGTGCGGCCCCCCGAAGATGCCGCCGCCACGTTGCGCGGAGACCGACGACATGCAAACGATGCTGCCGCGCCTTTGCGCCTTCATTTGCGGGAGGACGGCCTGCGACATGTAGAGCGTGCCGCGCAGGTTCACATCGACCACGGCGTCGAAATTGGCGGGCTGGATGTCCAGTGTCCGTACCGGCTGCGTAATCCCCGCGTTATTGACCAGGCCATCGATCCGGCCGTATGTTTCCAGGGTGGCGCGTGCTGCCAGATGGCAGGCCTCGCGGTCGGTCACATCGCATGCGATGCCAAGATGACCTGCGCCCAGTTCCAGCGCTGCGCGCTCAGCGTCAGCCTGCCGCAGGTCCAGGACCACCACCTTGGCGCCCTGCGCGGCAAGGGCGCTTGCCGTTGCCCTGCCGATGCCGCGGGGGGAGGCGGCGCCGGTTACGATCACAACGTTGTTCTCGAGCATCATCTTTGTCTCCTGGCTGTTGAAATGATGATCCGAGTGTCGTGCCTCGGGCAGCGCCGATCAATGCAGTCCGTCTCAGCTATTGCTGAGAAATTTTCAGATGAGGGATTGGGTTCCGCGAGTCGAGAGCATTGTGCGTTGCACAATAAGAAAGACTTCCGACTGCCTGTGACGCAGCTGTGCTACTTCAATTCCCGGTCGATCCAGTCGAGAAAGCGCTGTACCCGGGGCAGATCCGCGTTCTGCGATGGGCAGACGATGTGATGGCCCCCAACCTCAACGGCATACGCCGGGTCAAAGACCGGCACCAGCGTTCCCTTGCCGATATGGACCGACGCGAGCAGCATGCTTTCCAGCGCCACGCCAATGCCCAGTGCCGCGGTCTCCAGCGACATGTAAGAGCGGTCAAAGGAAAAGTCGAACGCCTGGTGCTCGCCGGACACGCCAAACCTGGCAAACCATTGCTGCCATTGGACAAGTGGCGTCTCCGAGAAGATCAGGCGCTGGCCCGGCAGGTCAGCCGGCGTGCGTATGGGGTGTTTGGCAAGATACTCGGGGGAGGCCAGGGGCGCGATGAATTCGTTGCGCAATGTCTTGACCTGCAAGTCCCGCCAGTGCGCATAGCCATAGCGGATATCGACGTCGTAGTAGCCGCTTGTGAAGGAGACATCCTCGTAGGAGCAGGCGATATTCAGCTGGATATCGCCGTTGTCGGCCTGGAACGACTTCAACCGCGGCAGCAGCCACATCAGGCCGAAGCTCGGGCTCGAATGCACCCTGAGTATGTCGACTTCCGCCTGGCTCGATGCGCGCTCGGTGGCGCGGTTCAGTTCCGCAAGCGAACCTGTGACGTCGCGCAGGTATTGCTCTCCGACTGGCGTGAGCGTCAGCCCTCGCCCCTGCCGGAAGAATAGCGGCTGGCCGATGATGGTTTCGAGGTTGGCAATCTGATGGCTCACCGCTGATGCGGTCAGGCCCAGTTCCTCGGATGCCCGGCTAACGCTCTTCGTTCTCGCGACGCTCTCGAACGCGATGATCGACTTCAGCGGCGGAATGCGCATGTTCGGCTCTCGGGCAACGGTAGCAGTACGAATGGGCGGGCGTGGCGGGCGTGGCAGGCGGTGAAGCACCGAAGCTGGTGTGGCGTCATCTGCGCTGTCCCGACCAGCAAGCGGGTGCCGATGCTGGTATCGATGACGTAGTGTAAGCGGGGCCCGATTCCAGCGTCAATTTGGCAGCCGGCACCGGGGGACGGTTCAGAGCCGGTGATCGCGGGCGAGGTGCGATGCGCCAGGCAAACGCAAAAACGGCTTAGAGATCAAAGTTCTCTAAGCCGTTGGTTTGCTACTCGTGTCAGGTGGTGCGGCTGGCAGGATTCGAACCCACGACCCCTTGGTTCGTAGCCAAGTACTCTATCCAACTGAGCTACAGCCG
>NZ_JBXASU010000128.1:0-16822 GCF_058809705.1 Cupriavidus sp. MPR-AND1C
CGATACTCAGACATGGGTCCCTCTTTTCCGCTCTTTTCGCCGAATCCCGAGGCGCCCCATACGGCCTTGGCACACCTCCACGGCTCGCTTCGCATCGCGTTGGGGTGTGGCCCGCCCTTCGGGCGCTTCACACGGCTACATCAATCGGTTGATCTTGCCGCTGGTTGGCTCCCCTCTCCCGCTTGCGGGAGAGGGGCCGGGGGAGAGGGCGGGCGCTTGCGATGCCGCGATGCGTTCAAGTGCCCAGCCCGGACCTCAATGGCGGAAGTGACGGACGCCGGTCAACACCATTGCGATATTGCGCTCGTCGGCGGCGGCGATCACTTCGTCGTCGCGCATCGAGCCGCCCGGCTGGATGACGCAGGTGGCGCCTGCGTCCACCACGACGTCCAGGCCATCGCGGAACGGGAAGAAGGCGTCCGATGCCACGGCCGAGCCCGCCAGCGTGAGGCCGGCGTTCTGCGCCTTGATGCTGGCGATGCGGGCCGAGTCCACGCGGCTCATCTGGCCGGCGCCGACGCCTAGCGTCATGCCGCCGCCACAGAACACGATGGCGTTCGACTTGACGAACTTGGCCACGCGCCAGGCGAACATCAGGTCGTCCATTTCCTTGGGCGTGGGCTGGCGCTTGGTCACAACGCGCAGTTCGTCCCGCTGGACGTTCCTGGCGTCGGGGCCTTGCACCAGCAGGCCGCCGCCGACGCGCTTGAAGTCATACGGGTTGAGGCCGTTGCCCAGCGGAATTTCCAGCAGGCGCACGTTTTGCTTGGCAGCAAACACGGCGCGCGCGCCGGCGCTGAACGACGGGGCGATCAGCACCTCGACGAACTGCTTGGCCACGGCTTGGGCGACGGCTTCGTCCAGCTCGACGTTGAAGGCGATGATGCCGCCGAAGGCCGAGGTCGAGTCGGTCTTGAGGGCTTTTTCGTAGGCTTCCAGCGCGTTGGCGCCGACTGCCACGCCGCACGGGTTGGCGTGCTTGATGATCACGCAGGCCGCGCCGGTGGCAGCGCCGAAGGTCTTGACGCATTCCCATGCCGCATCGGCGTCGGCGATGTTGTTGTACGACAGTTCCTTGCCTTGCAACTGCGTGTAGTTGGCCAGCGCGCCGTCGGAGGCTTTCAGGTCGCGGTAGAAGGCGGCCGACTGGTGCGGATTCTCGCCATAGCGCATTTCCTGCACCTTCTCGAAGGCCAGGTTCAGCGTCTGCGGGTAGGCGCTGCGGGTCTGGTGCGCCTTGTCCGCGCCGAGGCTGGTCAGGTAGTTGGTGATGGCGCCGTCGTACTGCGCGGTGTGGGCGAACACCTTGGTGGCCAGGCGGAAGTTGGTGTCGTAGCCGACGCTGTTGGCGTTGGCGCGCATTTCTTCCAGCACCGGCGCGTAGTCGGCCGGGTCCACGATGACGGTGACGTCGCGGTGGTTCTTGGCGGCCGAGCGCAGCATGGTGGGGCCGCCGATGTCGATGTTCTCGATGGCGTCCGGCAGGGAGCAGTCATCCTTGGCCACGGTTTGCTGGAACGGGTACAGGTTCACGACCAGCAGGTCGATGGTGGGGATGTTGTGCTCGGCGAGCGCCGCCATGTGCTCGGGCAGGTCGCGGCGGGCCAGGATGCCGCCGTGCACCTTCGGGTGCAGGGTCTTGACGCGGCCATCGAGCATTTCGGGGAAACCGGTGTAGTCGGCCACCTCCGTGACGGGCAGGCCGGCATCGGCCAGCAGCTTGGCGGTGCCGCCGGTGGAGAGCAGCGCGACGCCGAGCGAGTTGAGCTCGCGGGCAAATTCGACGATGCCGGTCTTGTCGGATACGGAGAGGAGGGCTTGCTTGATCATGGCTATGGGGAGACGCTTCAAAGTAAACCGTGCTGCTGCAACTTCTTGCGCAGCGTATTGCGATTGATGCCCAGGTAGGCGGCCGCGAGCGACTGGTTGCGCTCGGCGCGCGCCATCACTGCTTCCAGCAGCGGCCGTTCCACGGCTTCGAGCACCATGTTGTACATATTCGACGGCTCTTCACCGTCCAGGTCGCGAAAGTAGGCACCCAGGCTGTCCCGGATGCACTGGTCGATAGCGTTGCGGCTCATGCGGCAAGCAACTCCCCGTTATTGTTGTTGTTCGACTTGTTGCGTTTCTCGTCGTCGGCGTCATCCGTGCCGTGCGCGCCGTCTTCCACGTAGACCAGGCGCTCGGACAGCAGCGCCTGCTCATCGAAGAACTCGTTGACCGCGGCAAGCTGGGCCGTGGTGCTGTCCAGCGTGTTCATGCGGTGGCGGAACAGGTTGGCGCCGGCCAGGCCGCGCGTGTACCAGGCAATGTGCTTGCGCGCGGTGCGCACGCCGGTAAACTCGCCGTAGAAGTCGTAGTGGTCTTCCAGGTGCGCGTTCATGATGGCGCGGATCTCGGCCACTTCCGGCGACGGCAGCAGCTCGCCGGTGGCCAGGTAGTGCTCGATCTCGCGGAACAGCCAGGGCCGGCCCTGCGCCGCGCGGCCGATCATGATGGCGTCGGCGCCGGTCACGGCCAGCACATGCTTGGCTTTTTGCGGCGTGGTGACGTCGCCATTGGCGACCACGGGGATGGAGAGCGCCGCCTTGACCGCCGCAATGGTCTCGTACTCGGCTTCGCCCTTGTACAGGTCGGCGCGCGTGCGCCCGTGCACGGTGAGCATGCTGATGCCGGCGTCTTCCACCATGCGCGCGATGCGAAGCGCATTGCGGTTCTGGCGGTCCCAGCCGGTACGGATCTTGAGCGTGACAGGCACGCGCGGATCGACCTCGGCCACGGCGGCGACCACCGCCTGGACGATGCGCAGCACCAGCGGCTCGTTTTGCAGCAGCGCCGAGCCGGCGGCCACATTGCACACCTTCTTGGCCGGGCAGCCCATGTTGATGTCGATGATCTGCGCGCCGCGCTCCACGTTGTGGCGCGCGGCCTGCGCCATCATGGCCGGCTCGGCGCCGGCGATCTGCACCGCGATGGGCTCGACTTCGCCCGTGTGGTTGGCGCGCCGCATGGTCTTTTCGCTCTTCCACAGCTGTGCGTTGGAGGCGACCATTTCGGACACCGCATAGCCCGCCCCCAGCCGTTTGCACAGCTGGCGGAATGGCCGGTCCGTCACACCGGCCATGGGCGCGACGAACAGGTTGTTGCGGAGTTGGTGCGGTCCGATTTGCACGATAGCGACTGTGTAGCGACTGTAGCGACTGACGAGGGGCCGCAAGGCGGCCCCGCAACTAGGCAAAAATGAAAATGGCATGCCCTGCCGAAACAGTGCTCGGCGTCATTCAGTGGACATGTGCGAGGGCAGGATTTTACCGCCAAACGACCCGGGCTGCTCAAGATTTGAGCAAATATTGCACCGGGCCGGAATGCAAACCATATTGACGACAGGGCCGCCGGCGGCCCTTGGCAGCCTTTAGCGGCGCATGCCGTACATCATCTGGCGCGCCAGCGTGTCCTTGAGCGGTCCCAGGCAAGCGAGCGCCGCCAGGGACGCCCCACGCGCGTGGGCAGCGAGCGGGTAGGAAACGCCAAACACCCGCGGCAGCAGGTCAGTCACGCCAATGGTGACGGCCCGATCCAGCTTTTGTTGCGCCGCAAACGCCTGCAAGGCCTGTGGGCTGCAGTCGGCGCGCAGCGCGAGCGCCAGGGCAAAGGCGTCGCGCAGGCCGAGGTTGAGTCCTTGGCCTGCTACCGGATGTAGCGTCTGCGCCGCATTGCCGACCGCCACCACGCGGCCCTCCACGGTGACGGGCGCCGCGTTCAGCCCAAGCGGGAAGGCATGGCGCTTGCCAATGCCGGTGAAGCGGCCCATGCGCGGGCCGAAGGCTTGCTCCAGTTCAGCAAGGAACTCCCCGTCGGGCAGCGCGAGCCGGCGCGCCGCTTGTTCCGGCGGGCAGCACCAGACCAGGGCGTAGCCGGGCGTGCCGTGTTCTTCATGCGGCAGCAGCGCCAGCGGCCCTTCCTCGGTAAAGCGCTCCCAGGCCCAGCCGGGCTGCGGGCGCGAGCAGCCCACGTGGGCCACGATGGCGGTCTGCCCATAGTCGCGCCGGTATTTTTGCCCCTGCACGCCACGCTCCGCGCGGGTGGATTGCTGGTGGAACAGGCCGCCTTCGGCCTGCACCACCAGGCGCGCGCCGAAGGCGGCGGGCTGCTGGTCATGCCCATGGCCGCAGAGGCGCACCAGGCTGGCTGCGGCCGTATCGGGACCCGACTGCTCCAGATGATCGATGCGCGTCTCGTAGACCCGTTCCAGGCGTTCGCCAACTGGGGCGGGGCTGGCCCGGACGGCCTGGGCCAGCGCGCGCTCGAGCGCCTCGCACAGCTCGCCGTAGCGCACCACATAGCCCAGCGCGGGTACGTCGTAGTCGTGGCTGTGCAGCTTGACGTGGCCGAACCGCCCGCGTTGCGACACATGGATATGCTCGATCGGGGTGACAGAGCGAGGCCACGCGCCGATCTGCTCGAGCAGCTGGCGGCTGCCGTACGACAGCGCGATGGCGCGCGGATCGCGGGATGCGCGCGCCGGCGTGGCGGCGTCGATCAAGGTCAGGCGCCATGGGCTCTTGCGCAGCAACAGGCAGGCCAGCGCGAGGCCTACCGGCCCTGCGCCGACAATGGCGATATCCATGTCCGCAGAGGCGTCAGTGCTTGCCGGGCTCATGCGCGCTGCCTGGCTGGGCGACGGGGTTGCTGTCGTTGCCCGCACTGCTCATGGCGCTGGACTGCGCCGGCTGTGCGCCGCGTTTCCAGCAATTGGCGTCAGTGCGGTGCTTGCCCGCCGCCGCGTCGCTCAGGGCGTTGTCCAGCTTCTGCTGGTTGAAGCCGGGAAACGCCTGCAGGCGTTCCACCAGCGCCGCGTGATTGGCCGCGTCGAGCGGTACCACGCAGCCCCGGGGCGTGCCATCGACCTTGGCGTCTCCCACCAGGATCAGCCAGGCCTTCCCGGCCCATGGCTCGCGGTTCGAGACCCGCACCACCACGCGTTCGATCACGTCCCATTCGAGCTCTTCACGCTGGCCATCGGGGCGATGCACGACCAAGCGGTCGTCATAGAGGTTGATCACGAACGGTTGCGCGGGATCAACCGCGCGCGCGCGGCTGGTCTGCGTGCGCTCGCCGCTCGGAAGTATCTTGCGTAGCCAACCGATCATCGCGCACCTCCCGCGTCGCGCATCAGCGCCTCGATGTCGTCCGCCTTGACCGGAACGCCGCGCGTCATCAGTTCGCAGCCGCCCCCGGTGACAACCGCATCGTCTTCGATGCGGATGCCGATATGCCAGAAGCGCTCCGGCACTTCCGGTGCCGGGCGCACGTAGATGCCGGGCTCCACCGTCAGCACCATGCCGGGCGCGAGCGGACGCCAGGCGCGCTCGCCCTCGGCCGGCGCGGCGCCGGGCACGCGGTACTCGCCCACGTCATGCACGTCCATGCCCAGCCAGTGGCCGGTACGGTGCATGTAGAACTGGCGGTAGCTGCCGCTGGCGAGCACCTCGTCCAGGCTACCGCAACGGTTCGCGTCGAGCAGGCCGGTATCAAGCATGCCCTGCGCCAGCACCCGCGTGGCGGCGTCGTGCGGCACGTTGTAGGGCACGCCGGGGCGGGTCTCGGCGATGGCGGCTTCCTGCGCGGCCACCACCAGGTCGTACAGCTCGCGCTGGGCTGGCGAGAAGCGGCCGGAGACAGGGAAGGTGCGGGTGATGTCGGACGCGTAGCCATCGAGCTCGCAGCCGGCGTCGATCAGGCACAGGTCGCCGTCGCGCAGCTCGGCGGGGCCGGCGCGGTAGTGCAGCACGCAGGCATTGGGGCCAGTGGCGACGATCGAGTTGTAGGCGACGCTCTGCGCACCGTGGCGGCGGAATTCGTAGAGCAGCTCGGCTTCCAGGTGGTATTCGCGCAGGCCTTCGCGCGAAGCGCGCATGGCGCGCACATGGGCCTGGGCCGAGATCTCGGCGGCGCGGCGCATGGTGGCGATCTCGCCGGCATCCTTGAACAAGCGCATCTCGTCGAGGATGGTGCGGATATCGATCGCCGTCGATGGCGCGGTTACGCCGGCACGGCCTTGCATGCGCACCGTTTCGAGCCAGCGCCGCACCTGCATGTCGGTGCGGGTGTTGGCGGCCAGCGGGTAGGCCACCACAGCGTGGTTGGCCAGCAGCGAGGGCAGCACGGCGTCGATTTCCTCGATCGAATGTGCCTCGTCGAAGCCGAAGGCCGCCTGCGCGCCTTCCGGGCCATAGCGAAAGCCATCCCAGATCTCGCGCTCTTCGTGCTTGGGGCGGCAGAACAGGATGCTGCGCTCGGCGCCACCCGCCAGCGCCACCAGGACCAGCACGGCCTCCGGCTCGGTGAAGCCAGTCAGGTAATAGAAATAGCTGTCGTGGCGATAGGGATAGTCGCTATCGCGGTTGCGCATGGCTTCCGGCGCGGTGGGCAGGATCGCCACGCCGCCGCCGGCGGCGCGCAATTGCTGCAGCACGCGGGCGCGCCGGTCGCGACAGGCGAGAAGGAGGGCGGAGTCGGGTGCGGACATGTGTTGGGCCACGTGGATGGGGAATAGGGCGATTCTAACGCCGCCTGATTGCCGGCGCGGGGCTGGACTGGCCGGACCCGCTCAGGGCAGGGGTGCGCAAGCGGTGCCGGCCCGCGCTAGCACCGTGGCATCGAGGGCCGCCAGCTGGGCCGGCGTGCCGACGTTCTCCCAGGCGCCGTCGAAGCGCTCGCCGCTGGCCAGCCCGGCTGCCACGGCGGCGCGGTAGTAGGGCGTCATGGCAACTTTCTGGCCAGGCTCGATGGCGGTGAACAACCGGGTGTCGTACAGGCCGATATTGCCGAAGGTCAGGCTCGGCGCCGTAGCCGTTGGCGTGGGCAACAACAGGCCGTCGGCACCGAGCGCAAAATCGCCGTCCGGATGGAACGGCGGATTGGGCACCATGACCAGGTGCATGCGCGGCTCGGGCGCACCGGCCATGGCGCGCGCGCGAGGCAGCAGGGCGCGGAAGTCGTAGTCGGTGAAGATGTCGCCGGACACCGCCAGGAAGATCTCGCCGCGCTCGGGTGCGGCTGACAGCAGCGGCAACGCCTGGGCGATGCCGCCGGCGGTTTCCAGCGCGCTGGGCTCGGCCGAGTACGCCAGGCGCACGCCGAAGCGGTTGCCATCACCGAGCGCCTGCTCGATCTGCTCGCCGAGCCAGGCGTGGTTGATCACGATGTCCTTGAAGCCGGCGCGCGCCAGCGCCTCGATCTTCCAGACGATCAGCGGCTTGCCGCCCACCGGCAGCAGCGGCTTGGGGTGGGCATCGGTCAGCGGGCGCATGCGCTCGCCGCGCCCGGCTGCAAAAATCATGGCTTTCAATGCAGGGTCTCCGGCGCTTATTTCAGCGCGTGGTTCAGCAGGTATGTCAGCGCGATCAGGGTGCCCATGCCGCCAGCGATGGTCCAGCCAATGCTGCGCGTCCTGGCGGCGATGACAATGGCCACAAGCCCGGCTACCAGGCGCGCATTGCCGGGACCGATGTCGACGTGGCCATCGCGCATCAGCAGGTCGGGCGCGATCAACGCCGACAGCATGGCCGCCGGCACGAACTGCAGCGCGGTGCGAAACCACGACGGCAGCCGCACCCGGCCTTCCACGGCAATGAAGGACAGGCGGATCAGGAAGGTGGCGAGGCCGGCGCCGATAAAGACCAGCAGCAGGGTCAGCTGGCTCATGCGGCGGGCTCCGTCGCGGCCGGCTTGCGCTGCCTGCGGTCCTTGCCAAGCAGCAGCATGCCCGTGGCGATTCCGCCCAGCGCCGCGACCATCAGGCCAAGCTTGTGCGGCATGCCGTAGCAGGCCACTGCTAGCGCCGTGGCCGCCAGCGCCGCCGCGGCGTGCGAGCGGTGCTTGATGCCGGGCACGATGATGGCGATGAAGGTGAGCGGCAGGAAGAAATCGAGCGGCCAGTCGCGCGGGATCTGGGCGCCCACCAGCACACCCGCCAGCGTCGAGACCTGCCAGCTGGCCCACAGCGCGAAGCCGGCGCCAAAGAAGAACCAGTGGCGGTAGCGCTTGTGTTCGTCGTCGTCGCTGAGGCGCCGCGTCATGGCGGCGAAGGCCTCGTCGGTCAGCAGGTAGGAGATGAGTGCCTTCCAGCGGCCCGGCAGGTGCGCCAGAGCCGGGGCCATGGTGGCCGAGTACAGCGCATGGCGCAGGTTGACCATGGCGACCGTCACGGCGATCAGCACCGCCGGCGTGCCCGCCGCCCACAGTTGCGTCAGGATCATCTGCGAGGCGCCGCCGAACACGATTGCGCTCATGGCGCAGGCCAGCCATGCGGGCATGCCGGCGTTGACCGCCAGCACGCCATAGATCAGGCCGAACGGCGCCACGCCGAGCAGCATCGGCGCCAGCGCCCGCACGCCTGCCCACCACTCGCCGCCGCGGGTGAGCGTGGCCGTGGGGTCTGCGCCGGATGTCATGGCTGCGCGTCCGGCATGGCTTGCGCCGGCATCAGAACGTGTAGCCGACCGGGCGCTCGACGCCGTCGAGGGCGTCGAACAGGCGTACCAGCCTGCGCAGCTCGATGTAGCGGCCCGCCACCTGGCGCGCGTACTTGAGCACCAGCGGCAGGTTGGCCAGGTAGCCATCCTTGCCGTCGCGATGGTACAGGCGGGCAAAGATGCCGAGCACCTTGAGGTGGCGCTGCAGGCCCATCCACTCGAAATCCCGGTAAAAATCGCCAAAGTCGGGCGCCACCGGCAGCCCGGCCTTGCGCGCGCGCTCCCAGTAGCGGATCAGCCAGTCGAGCTGCTCCTGCTCGTCCCATTCAATATAGGCATCGCGCCACAGCGATACCGCATCATAGGTAATGGGACCGATCACCGCGTCCTGGAAATCCAGGATGCCGGGATTGGCCTCGCCCTCAAGCACCATCAGGTTGCGCGAGTGATAGTCGCGATGCACATACACCTGTGGCTGGGCCAGGTTGTTGGCCAGCAACGTCTGCATCACTTCGGCCAGCCCGGATTCCTGGTCGGGCGTCAGTGTCACGCCCAGGTGCCGAGCCACGTACCACTGCGGGAACAAGTCGACTTCGCGCTGCAGCAGCGCCCGGTCGTAGGCGGGCAAGGTGCCGGGACGGGTCGCGAGCTGGATCTTCACGAGCGCGGCGGCGGCATCGCCATAGAGGCCGCGCGCGCTGGCCGCGTCCAGCCGGGACAGATACGTGGTGTTGCCCAGGTCGCTGAGCAGCAGGAAGCCTTGCTCGAGGTCCTGCGCCAGTACCTTGGGCACGGTCACGCCGGCGGCGCCGAACAGTTCCGCGACATGGATGAAGGGGCGGCAGTCCTCCTGCGCGGGAGGCGCATCCATCACGATCACGCTCGGATGGTCGGGGTGGCAGGTGCTGGCCCGGAAGTACCGCCGGAAGCTGGCGTCAGCCGATGCGGGGGTACAGGAGTCGGGGTTAACGGACCAGGCCGGACCGAGTCCGGACACCCAGACTTTGAGCTGGTCGAGACGCGGGTCGAGAGGATGTGCTGCCATGCCGGAAAGGGAGAATAGGATGCCCCGTATAATACCCGACCAGACCCGGGCCCCGGGGCGGCTCCCAGGCGGGCCTCCCACAGCCCGACAGCCTGCTTCGGCGGTGGCTGGCGGTTGCTGGGCCGCCGCCGCCGCTCTGACTCATGACCCGCTCGCATGACCGAACAACGACGATCACCGAACCAGAAGGCTAGCAAGACACCGACACGACTCCCCGGCAGCGCGTTGCGCCCGCTCGTGTTGGCCATGGCCGGCTGGTCGGTGGGCGCGCACGCGCAGGCCGTGAGTTCGGCCATTCCCGACCTGCCGGTGGCCGAGCCGGCCGTCGAGGCGGTGCCCGAGGCTGCGCCGGTAGCCGGCAAGCTGGTGCCGCGCCTGGCCGAACCGGGCACGGCCAAGACCAAGACGGCCGAGCCGGACGACAACCCGCCCACCTTTGTCTCGGGCGATCGCATGACCGGCTATAACCAGCGTGGCGTGGAGCTCGAGGGCAACGCCGAGCTGCGCCGCAATGGCGGCGTGGTCAAGGGCGACAAGCTCACCTACGATCAGGACAGCGACGAGGCTTTCGTCCATGGCAATGCCCGCGTCGCCCGCGACGGCTCGCTCTCGGTCGGGCCGGAAGCCCGGCTGCGGGTCGAGGCCAACGAAGGCTACATGCTGTCGCCGGACTACTATTTCCAGCAGACCGGCGGCTCCGGCAAGGCCGAGCGCATCGATTTCATCGACAAGAACCTCAGCACGATCAAGCGCGCCACCTACACGACCTGTTCGCCGGACAACGCGGACTGGTATTTCAGCGCGCGCGAGCTCGACATCGACAGCGACCGCCAGGTGGGCACCGCCTATGGCGGCGTGCTGCGCTTTTTCGACGTGCCGATCATGGCCGCGCCGGTGTTCAGCTTTCCGCTCAACAACGAGCGCCGCAGCGGCGTGCTGCCGCCGCTGATCGGCTACGGCTCGAAATCGGGCATGGACCTCACGGTCCCGTATTACTTCAATATCGCGCCGAACCGGGATCTGACCTTGTTCCCGCGCTACATGTCGTCACGCGGTTTTCAGCTCGGCAGCGACTTTCGCTACGTGGGTCAGGGCTATTCGGGGCGCATCGGTGGCACTTTCCTACCCGATGACCAGAAGACTGGCACCAATCGCTGGTCCTATTCGGTCCAGCACTACCAGAACATCGCTCCCGGCCTGAATGCCTACCTTAACGTCAACAAGGTATCGGACGCGCAGTTTCCCAACGACCTGGGCCGCTCGGTAACGCAAGCGACGGTGCTGCAATTTAACCAGGAAGGCGGCGTTACCTACAACTGGCAGGATTTCACCTTACTGGCGCGGGTGCAGAAGTTTCAGACGCTCGCACCAAACCAGCCGTCGTATGAACGGGTGCCCCAGCTCAACGGCAAGTACATCCGCTACGACCTGGGCGGCTTCGATGTGCAGGTCGAGGCCGATTACTCACGCTTTCGCATCCCGCTGACCACCACTGGTACGCAGCAGCCGCAGGGCGAACGGGTGTTTATCCAGCCTTCGATCAGCTATCCGATCATCCGGCCAGGCTGGTTCGTCACGCCCAAGGTGACGTTCAATGCCACGCAGTACCAGATGGAGTCGTCCACCAACACCGCGGGCACGCCCAATACGCTGAACCGGGCGCTGCCGACCATGAGCCTGGACTCGGGCATGACGTTCGAGCGCGAGGCGCCGACCGTGAGCCGGCTGTTCGGCGTCAACTACGTGCAGACGCTGGAACCGCGTCTTTTTTATGTCTACACACCGTTCCGCGACCAGAGCCAGTTCCCGCTGTTCGATACGGTGCAGTCGGACTTCGGCTACGGGCAGATCTTCAGCGAGAACCCGTTCACCGGCTACGACCGTATCGCCGACAACAACAAAGTGACGGCCGGCGTGACCACGCGGCTGATCGAAGCGGCGAGCGGTATCGAGCGCTTCCGCGGCACGATCGCGCAGCGCTTCGACCTCACCGGCCAACGGGTACAGCTCAATGGTACCGATCCGGCCAAGTCAGGCTATTCCGATCTGCTGGCAGCGACGACCATCCAGCTGTTCAAGGGCTACTACCTCGACGCCGGGATGCAGTACAACCCGGACAGCGATCGGGTGATCTACTCGAACATCGCCTTCTCGTGGCGGCCGGAGCAGCGCAAGACGCTGAATATCGGCTATCGCTACCGGCGCCCTACCTCGGTGACGGACAATACCGCCATCGACCAGTTCGAGGTTTCGAGCCAGTGGCCGCTGACACAGCGCACCTACGGCATCGGCCGGGTCGCGTTCGACCTGAGCGCAAGCCAACTGGTGGACGCGCTGGCCGGCTTCGAATACGCAGCGGATTGCTGGGTTGGCCGTGTGGTCTACCAGCGCTTTCGCAATACCACGCAGGGCTACACCGGGCGCATCTTCTTCCAGGTGGAGTTCCGCGGGTTGTCCAAGATCGGTTCCAATCCGCTGGATGTGCTGCGGCTGAACGTGCCGGGTTATGAGCCCGTCCTCGCCAAGCCTGTTATCCCATCCCAGTTCGACCACTATGAATGACGGACCATGATGAAACGTCAAGAATTCAACGCGCGCCCCTCGATGTCTTCCCGCCTGACCGGCTGGCAAAGCCTGCTGCTGACCGCACTGCTGGCCGCCTTCGCGCTGCCGGCTTCGGCACAGCTGAAGGCGCCCGGGCAGAAGGCTACCGGCATCTTCCTGCCCCAGGCCGGCGACAGCGCTGCCGCCTCGCCCAGCCAGCCGCGCCTGGGCGTGACGCAGCCGGGCACGAGCGCCCAGCGCTCGCAACTGGTGGACGAGGTGGTGGCGATCGTCAACAACAGCGTGATCACGCGGCGCGAGTTGCTGGACCGCGCCGACGAGATCGAATCGCAGCTGCGCCAGGCCAACCGGCCGGTGCCGGCGCGCGCCGACCTGCTGGGCGAAGTGCTCGAGCGGCTGGTGATGGAGCGGGTGCAGACGCAGGCGGCGCAAGATGCGGGCATCAAGGTGACCGACCAGGAAGTCGATCGCGCCATTGAGTCGGTCGCGCAGCAAAACCATATCAATGCGACCGACCTGCGCAGCCAGGTCGAGCGCAGCGGCATGACCTGGACCAAGTATCGTGACGAGCTGCGCAAGCAGGTCCAGGTGATCCGCCTGCGCGAGCGCGAAGTCGATTCCAAGATCCAGGTCCATGACGGCGAGATCGACAACTATCTCGCCGCCCATGGCGGGCAGGGTGCCGCCGACAGCGGCCCCACCGAATTCAACGTCGCCCAGATACTGGTGCGCGTGCCTGAGGATGCCTCCGAAGCGCAGAAGGCCACCTTGCGCGCCAAGGCCGAAGGCCTGCTCAAGCAAGCCCAGGGCGGCGCGGATTTCGCCCAGCTGGCGCTGGGCTCCGACGGCCCCGAGGCCGCTCAGGGAGGCGCGCTCGGCTTCCGTGAAATCGGTCGGCTGCCGGCGCTGTTTGCCAATGCCGTGCTTGACCTGCAGCCTGGTGGCGTGGCGCCCCAGGTCATCGAGAGCGCCAACGGTTTCCATGTGCTCAAGCTGGTGGCCAAGCGCACCGCGCCGCCGGCAGCGTCGAACCCGGCGGCCAGCGATCGCATCACGCAGACCCAGGTGCGCCATATCCTGATCCGCACCGGCCCCAACATGCCGGAGGCCGAGGCACGCCGCCAGCTGGCCACGCTGCGCGACCGGATCACCCACGGTGGCGACTTTGCCGACGCGGCCAAGCGCTTCTCCCAGGATGGGTCGGCGCAGAACGGCGGCGATCTCGGCTGGGTATCGCCGGGCGAGCTGGTGCCGGAGTTCGAGCAGGCCATGAGCCGCCTGCGCCCGGGCGAGGTGTCCGAGCCCATCGTCACGCAGTTCGGCGTGCATCTGATCCAGGTGCTCAATCGCCGCGAGACCGAGATCACGCCGGAGAAGCAGCGCGACTTTGCCCGCGCGGAGATTCGCGAGCAGAAGGCGCGCGCGGCGTATGAAGACTGGCAGCGCCAGTTGCGCCAGGCCGCCTACGTGGAATACCGCGTCAACCGCCAGCGCTAACCGGAGCGCATCGCCACCATGTCCGAGCCGCTCGCGCTAGCCATCACCACCGGGGAACCCGCCGGCATTGGCCCCGACATCACTGTCGGCGCCTTGCTGCAACTTGCCGGCGAGCATCCGCAGGTGCGTTTTCACGTACTTGGCGACGCGGGCCTGCTGGCGGCGCGCGCCGCCGCGCTGGGTGTCGCGCAAGCCTGGGCGCACCGGCTTGCGGATGGCAGCGTGGTGTGCGACGACATCCCTCTGGCCGTGCCTTGCGATGCTGGCCGGCTGGACGCGCGCAACGGCGGCTATGTGCTTGCCTTGCTCGATGCCGCCATCGATGGCTGCATGGGCGGGACCAGCGGCACGCGGCGTTTTGCCGGGATGGTGACCGCGCCCGTGCAGAAGAGCACCATCAACGATGCCGGCGTGTCCTTCACCGGGCACACCGAATACCTGGCCGAGCGCGCCGGCGTGCCGCGCGTAGTGATGATGCTGGCCGGCCCGCAGCCCGCGCATGGCAACGCCATGCTGCGCGTGGCGCTGGCCACCACCCACCTGCCATTGCGTGCGGTGCCCGATGCGCTGACCGTGTCGATGCTGGAAGAAACGCTGGCCATCGTCGACCACGACCTGCGCCGGCATTTCGGCATCGCCCGGCCGCGTATCCTGGTGACCGGCCTGAACCCGCATGCCGGCGAAAGCGGCCATATGGGCCGTGAGGAGATCGATGTGATCATTCCCGCGCTGGCCCATGCCGTGGACGCGGGCATCGATGCCCGCGGCCCGTACCCGGCCGACACGCTGTTCCAGCCCCGCCATCTCGATGGGGCTGACTGCGTGCTGGCGATGTACCACGACCAGGGCCTGGCCCCGCTCAAGTACGGCACATTTGGCCACGGCGTGAACATCACGCTGGGGCTGCCTTTTATCCGCACCTCGGTTGACCATGGCACTGCGCTCGACCTGGCCGCAAGTGGCCAGGCCGAGCACGGCAGCATGATCGAGGCGATCCGCAACGCCATCGCCATGGCCGGCCACGCCAACGGTCGGCCGCGCGCCGCGCCGCTGGTAGCAACACGCTGACGCCCGAGCGAGACCTAACTATGCGTTCCAACGTACACCAGGGCCATGTGGCCCGCAAACGATTCGGACAGAACTTCCTGGTCGATGACGGCATCATCCACGGCATCGTCAGTGCCATCGACCCGCAGCACGGCGACACCCTGGTCGAAATCGGCCCCGGTCTCGGCGCGCTGACCCAGCCGCTGCTGGAGCGCTTGCCGCAGATGCACGTGGTCGAGCTTGATCGCGACCTGGTAGAGCGCCTGCGCCGCCGCTACGGCGAACGGCTGGTGATCCACGCCGGCGACGCGCTGGCCTTCGATTTCGGCAAGCTGTGCGAAGCCGGCAAGCCGCTGCGCATCGTCGGCAACCTGCCCTACAACATCTCCAGCCCGCTGCTGTTCCACCTGGCCGAGTTTGCCGACCAGGTGCGCGACCAGCACTTCATGCTGCAAAAGGAAGTGGTCGAGCGCATGGTGGCTGAGCCGGGCAGCAAGGCCTTCGGGCGGCTGTCGATCATGCTGCAGGTGCGCTATCACATGGAGCATGTGCTCGATGTGCCGCCGGCCTCGTTCAACCCTCCGCCCAAGGTCGACTCCGCCGTGGTGCGCATGATCCCCTGGCCACGCCAGCCCGATGGCCAGTTGCGCTCTCCGTATCCCGCGTGCAACCTGACGGTGCTTGGCGACGTGGTGGCCGCGGCGTTCTCGCAGCGGCGCAAGGTCCTGCGCAATACACTGTCGATGCTGCGCGACCAGGTCGATTTTGAAGCGCTTGGCTTCGACCTGGCGCGGCGCGCCGAGGAAGTCCCCGTGGCCGAGTACGTCGGCCTGGCGCGCCAGCTTGAAACCCCGGCTACATGATGATGCGCACGACCGGCTCTCGTTCCCATTGGTGGCGCTGCTGAGCGCAGCGGCACGTCGTCATCCCCTGATTCCGACTCCAGCCGCCGCAGCCCGGTTGGCAGCGATCTGTCTGCGCTGACCGGCCCCGCGGCGCTTCTCTTACCCAAGGAAATGCCATGACTAGCGAAACGCAGGCGCCCCAGCGCAAGGTCATCCTCACCGGCGACCGTCCCACCGGCCAGCTTCACCTGGGCCACTACGTTGGCTCGCTCAAGAGCCGCGTGGCGCTGCAGGATACCCACAAGCAATATCTGCTGCTGGCCGACACCCAGGCCATGACCGACAACGCGCACGATCCGGACAAGGTGCGGCGCAACGTGCTGGAAGTGGCGCTCGACTACCTCGCGGTCGGCATCGACCCGGCCAAGACCACCATCACGGTGCAGTCGCACCTGCCCGCGCTGGCCGAGCTGACCCTGATGTACCTGAACTTCGTCACGGTCGCCCGGCTCGAGCGCAACCCGACCATCAAGGAAGAGATCCAGGCGCGCGGCTTCGGCCGCGATATCCCGGCGGGATTCCTGTGCTACCCGGCTTCGCAAGCTGCCGACATCACCGGCTTCAAGGCCACCGTGGTGCCGGTCGGCGAGGACCAGGCTCCCCTGATCGAGCAGACCAACGAGATCGCGCGCCGCATCAACCATCAGGTTGGCCGCGAAGTGCTGCCGGAAGCCGCCGCGCTGATCCCGCGCTTTGGCCGGCTGCCCGGCGTCGACGGCAAGGCCAAGATGAGCAAGTCGCAAGGCAACGCGATTTCGCTGGCAGCCTCGCCCGAGCAGGTCAAGGAAGCGGTCATGCGCATGTACACCGACGCCAACCACCTCAAGGTGTCCGATCCGGGCCAGGTGGAGGGCAATGTGGTGTTTACCTACCTCGACGCGTTCGACGAAGCGGTCGAGGAAGTGGCCGAGTTGAAGGAGCACTATCGGCGCGGCGGCTTGGGTGACATGGTGCTCAAGCGCAGGCTCGATGGCGTGCTGCAAGGGCTGCTGGCGCCGATTCGCGAGCGGCGCGAGGAGCTGGCCAAGGATCCCGCCTCTGTGTTTGACATTTTGAAGCAGGGGACGGAGCAGGCACGGTTGGTGACGCAGGCTACGTTGGATGAAGTGCGGGAGGCGTTGGGGATGTTTAGGTTTTGAGGTTGGGTTTGGTGGGGGCTGCAGCTTCAACTTCAACTTCAACTTTAGCGGCTTAACGTCAAGGTCAAAGGCTGAAAGTCAAAGGCAGTTTCACCTCCCCTGCGGGGAGGCGACCTACTTTCTTGTCTCGCCAAGAAAGTAGGCAAA
>NZ_JBXASU010000129.1:0-16294 GCF_058809705.1 Cupriavidus sp. MPR-AND1C
AGCAGCAGCAGGCACCGCACTAATCCCCAGATTCCCTGCTTACCCCGGACTGAACTCCGGGGCTTGCGCAGGTGCCTTGGTCACCGCAGGCAGCGGCCAGCCGGTTCTGTTGATTCCCGGGTGGCCGCAGACGTGGTTCACCTGGCGCCATGTCATGGCGGCACTCGCGCAACGCGGCTTCCTCGCCGTCGCGGTCGACCCGCCGGGCACCGGGCATTCCGACCGGCCGCCCACGGGCTACGACACCGGCGCCACTGCCCACACAATGCACCGCGTCATGGCCGCACTGGGCCATGACCGCTATCAGGTGGTCGGCCACGATGTGGGCATGTGGGTGGCCTACGCGCTGGCCTGCGACCATCCCGGCGCCGTCACGCGGCTGGCGCTGACGGAAGCCGTGATCCCCGGACTTGCGCCTGCTCCGGGCATCTTCGCGCCGCCTGCTGAAAACAAGTTCCTGTGGCACTTCATGTTCAACCAGGTAGCCGATCTGCCCGAGACGCTGATCGCCGGGCGCGAGGCCGCCTACCTGAACTTCATGTTCGACCAGTGGTCCCATCGCCGCGACCGCGTGGCCGTGGACACCTACATCGCGGCCTATTCGGCGCCGGGCGGCCTGCGCGGCGGTTTCGCCTACTACCGCGCAATTCCGGAAACGGTGCGGCAAAACCGCGAACGCGCAAAGCGCAAGCTGGCGATGCCGGTGCTAGCCATCGGTGCCGAGCACGCGACCAACGACGCGCCGCTGGTGACGCTGCGCGACAACGCCATCGACCTGCGCGGCGTGGTGGTGCCGGACTGCGGCCACTTCATCATGGAAGAAGCGCCCGAGGCATTCATGGCTGAACTGCTGCCGTTCCTGGAAGCGCAGCAGGCAGGGCATGCGCATGTCCGCTCAAGCTGACGCGCCGCCGCCCGCGAGCAGCGCAGCATATCGCTCGCGGGCGGCATTCTCCGCGCAAATGCCGTCGGCCCCGGAACATCAAGCCCCATTTTTCACCTACACCTTTTCCGCACTGGCGCTCTATTCTGTAAACCATGCCCGGTGGCGCAGCCCGCACATTCACGGGGGCACCTTCGATTGGTTTTCCGAGGACGTGTACGTGGTCCCCCATGTCCAAGCACTTCAACCGCGCCTCTGTGAAAACGCCGGCCGCGCCCGCTCGTCATGTTGCCGAGGGCAGCGACCGAACCCTGCTGTATTTCGGCTGGCTGACCCTGTTCATCTATCTGGCAACGCCGGCTGGGTTCCTGGTTGATATACAGACGTCATACCTGCTCAAGAATCAGTTGCATGCAACGGCGACGCAGATCTCGACGTTCCGGCTGATGACGGGCATACCCGTGTACATCGCGTTTGCTTTTGGCCTCGCGCGCGACCAATGGAACCCGCTGGGATTGCGCGATCGCGGCTTCTTCCTGATTTTCGCCCCGGTGACCGCGGTGGCATTCCTCTGGATCGCGTTTTCCGGTTTCTCATATGCGGGACTGCTCATCGGGATGCTGCTGGCCATGCTGTCGTCCCGATTTGTCGCCGCAGCCTATCAGGGCCTGATCGCCCTGATAGGCCAGGAAAAGCGCATGTCTGGGCGCCTGAGCGCGCTGTGCAACGTGGTCAGTTCCGTCCCGGTCGTTGCGGGCGCGTTCGCTTCCGGGTACATCTCCGATCATCTTGCCGCGAAAGAAGCCTTCATCCTGGTGGCGACAGTCACTTTAATGATTGCCGTGCTGGGGCTCTGGAAGCCCGCTTCCGTCTTCGGCCAGATCTACGAGCAGCCGCAAGCCAGGGGCGCGGATCTCGTTGGCGATGTCAGGCGGCTGGCCAAGCATAAGGCCGTCTATCCAGCGGTGCTCATCTGCTTTCTGTGGAACTTTGCGCCAGGAGCGGCCACTGCGCTGCAGTTCTACCTGACCAATACGCTGCACGCATCGGATTCCGTCTACTCGTACTACAACGGGATCTTTGCCGCCGCGTTCATCCCGACATTTTTGCTGTATGGCTTTCTGTGCAAGAAAGTACCGCTGAACAAGCTGCTGTGGTGGGGAACGATCGTCGCGGTGCCGCAGATGATTCCGCTGGCCTTCATTCACTCAGCCAATCTCGCGCTTGTGTTGGCGGCGCCGATCGGGCTGATGGGCGGTGTCGCCACGGCAGCCTACCTCGATCTCGCGATGCGGTCCTGTCCGCCAGGCTTGCAAGGCACCTTGATGATGCTGGTGGATGGCGTTTTCGCGCTCTCGGCACGTGCCGGCGATCTGCTGGGCTCATGGATCTATGGCAGCAGCCCAACGCACGGATTCACCTACTGCGTGATCGCGACGACCGCGGTGTACGCACTGATCCTGCCCTTGATCCTGCTGACGCCGAAAGAATTGATTGCCACCAGGGATGGCGAACAGAACCCGCAGGTCGAGGCCGAGGTGCTAAGCGAGATCCGGGAAACGTGAGCGCGTGACTAGTGCCGTCTGGCCCTTCTGGACCGTCGGGAGCATGGCGTCAACTTGACCTCAGCGTGAACGCCAGAAGCAGCACGTTCACGATAAGCAAGCCGTAGAGAATTGCCATGCCTGCGGAGATGGCCGGGCGCGGTTCATGTTTTAGCGAGGCGCGCCGGTCTCGCTTGCGTTTCCAAACCCAGGCCACACCAATGCCGACGGCGGCGAGGCCCGTCAGCAAGCCTGACATCGCCACGGTGCCGGAGGCTGGCTCGGACGGGACTTGCCCGGTTCCGATTGAGGTCGGCGGGGCCTGAACGTCGGCGGCGGCCGGCGCTGTCGGCTCGCTCGGCTTCGCGCTCTCTGGCACGGCAGCCAGTTGAGCCGGCGTCGCCAGGTCTTGCGCGGGAGGTGCTGGCTCCGGCTTTGGCGGGACAGGGGCCGCAACGGCGGTGCCTGGCGCAACGGTCGTGCTCGGCGCAACGGCGGGCCGTGCCGGCCTCATGCGGGCTGCGTCCCGCCACCGCCACCATTCATGGAACAGGCTATCAAGACAGCGCACGGAGCCGCAGGCATCGCGCTTGCCCCGCCACGCGCGGACGTCGGCATCGTTGGTGATGCCGCTGCGCAGCAGCCTCTGCTGTTCGGCATAGATGCGCTCGTAGCGCGTCGAAAGCTCCGCGTTATCGCAGACCAGGCGCTTGGATGCTGACTTACAGTCGATGTCGGAAGCCTGCGCGCCATGCAAGGCAGACAGGCCCAGGACAACGAGCACGGCCAGGTGTCCTATGACCCTGTTCATCACGGCTCCCCATCGACACGGCCACATCGGCCTTGAGATTCAACATAGTCGATGGCCGCATGGGGCTGCAAGCGGGCGATTGGCGGCGCGTGTTGTCGTGCACTTTGTCTGGCGCCGCCAGGCCGGGATGCGCGCGAAGTACCGTATCGGTGTCATGCGCCGCGCGGCCATCATCCATCGCCGCCCTCACCCTCCCCCTCACTCTCATCGTCCAGCGCGGCCAACTCGCTCAGCACCAGCGTTTCGTGCGCGAGCACGGCCGCCAACGAGAGCAGATGGCTCTGCGTCTCTTCGTTGATGTTGCAAAAGGAGCCGCCGGCGGCGTTCTCGACAGCCACCGAGAGCAGCGCGTTGAGTTGCGCGGTTTTCTCGGCGGCGAGGCTGAGCGGGCTTTCGGAAGGGGCGTGGGCCGTGAGGAAGGTGTCACGCCCGGCGCGCTGGGCGGTGATGTTGTAGTGCGGATACCTATGCATCGGGCGCCCTCCGTTGGGAGGCGCGCAGGCGCTGGCAGAGGATGGCTGGCTTGGGCGGTGGGATTTGCCCGGTACGGGCGAGCGAAGACTGGGGCATGGGTGTGCCTCCTTCTTAAGCGATTTCGACCCCGTTCCCCGCTGTCAAACGGGGTGGGCGGGCGCAAGGCAGGGTTGACAGCCGGAAAGAAGGAACCGGTGAGCTCGAAAGCTCCCCCGCCCAGGCCCGCCCGTAGGGACGCGCAAAGGCATGACGGACAAAAGCCATACAGTGTGGCACATGTCCGCGTTCTTAACAGGCTGTCAAACCCGGTCGCTGTGGTTGCAACGACCTGCGCAGTATAACGGCACCAAGTACGCTACAAACCACCCGCTACAAAAAGTCACACTGCTACGCCATCCGCCGGCAAAAAGCACCAAATCGACGTGTTCCAACCCTTTCCGGGCTGCAACCGCACCCTAGGCCAGCCGTTTCGCCAGCTCGGCGCCGTGGGCAAAACCCGCCGTCTCCGCCGCGTCCGCCGTATGGAACAGATCCGTTACCTTGGACGATTCCAGCAACGTCCCGGCGGCCCGGATGTTCGTGCCGGGGCGGCAGACCCGCACCGTGTACTCCCAGACCGTGGGCGTTCTCGGCCGCACCTGCACCTGTACTTCATGGGTCTCGAAGACCCGCTTCTTCCACGCGTATTCTTTGATCATGGCTGTCTCTGCTCTTGATTGGAGAACCGCAACGTAGCCGGGCGAACGCGACTCGTTCAAGCGCCATCGCAAGTGCCATGGCGGTTGCGGGCTACCGTTGCGTTCTAACCATCATCGTATCAAAACACGCCATGCCTGCTCATCTCGTGCAATCCCGGCTTGCGTTTTTGCCAATTGCGCGACACATGGCGCGGCAGTGCCGGGCATGCCAGGCACTGGACAATCTGCCGGCAGGCAATCATCCTATGATTCCCGCCCGCCCACGCGTGCGCCAGCCAGATTGCACCATGACACTCCCCACCCTGCTGCTCTTCATCTTTGCCTCGGCCGTGACCATTGCCACCCCCGGGCCGACCGTGCTGCTGGCCCTGAACAACGGCTCCCGGCATGGCGTGCGCAAGGCGTGCTGGGGCATGGCCGGGGCGCTGGCCGCCGACGTCATCCTGGTCGTCACCGTGGCCGCAGGGCTTGGCGCCGTGATCGCCGCGTCCGAGCATGCCTTCGAGGCGATCAAGTGGTTTGGCGCCGCCTACCTGGCCTATGTGGGGTGGAAAATGCTGCGCGCAGGCAAAATGCCGCAGACGGCGCAAACGGTACGGGAGACCGTACCGGATACGGCCGCGGCGCGTGGCCGCGTCCTGTTCTCGCGCAGCTTCCTGGTGGCGCTGACCAATCCCAAGGCGCTGCTGTTCATCTCGGCCTTCCTGCCCCAGTTCATCGATACGAGCGCGGCGTTGCTGCCGCAGTACGCCATCCTGACGCTGGCCCAATGCCTGCTGAACCTGGCCGTCATGCTGGTGTACGCGGCACTGGGCGCGCGCATTGTGCACGCCTTTCGTGGCGACGGCATGCGCTGGCTGAACCGGCTGTCGGGCGGCACGCTGATTGCGCTGGCAGGCGGGCTGGCGTTTTACCGCCGCGCGCAAGCCTGAGGCACGCAGCACCGCTGCCGCACCAGCGCGCTCAAACGGACCAAGCGGACCTACTGGACCAACCGGACCAACCGGACCAACCGAGCCAGACCATCATGCAAAAGCCCCAGATCCTGACCTATATCGACGCCGGCACCTCGGACGGGACCGCGCGCCTGATGCGGATGATCGGGCAGCAGTTGCTTCCCGGCGCGTACGAGATCCGCGCGGTCATGGCCGACGACATCCGGCAAGACGAGACGCTCTTCGATGATGCCGTGATGTTCGTCATGCCGGGCGGTGCGGACCTGCCCTATTGCGCAGCCCTGAACGGCGCGCCCAACGCGCGCATCCGGCGCTTTGTCGAAGAAGGCGGCGCCTACCTGGGCATCTGCGCGGGCGCGTACTACGCCTGCAGGGAACTCGCCTTCCATGCCGGCACCGCAGGCGCCATCTGCGGCCCGCGCGAACTGAGCTTCGTGGATGCCGTCGCGGTTGGCTGCTTGCCCGAACTCACCCGGGGCGTCGCATATGACGCTACGCCGCGAAGCACCGCGGCAGCAGAAATACGCACGACCCATAGCCTGACCCATGCCCCGATCACGCTGTATGCGCACTACCACGGCGGCTGCCGCTTCGACTTCGGCGAGGCAACACACCACGCTGCGCAGATCCTGGCCGTCTACACGGGCCTGGAAGGCACCCCGCCCGCCATCGTCAGCGCGCCCGTGGGCAAGGGCTGCGCCATCCTCACGGGCATCCACCTGGAAATCTCGGACCGCGAGTGCAAGGACGCCCTGCGCGGACACAGCGACAGGACGGCGCACCTGCACGTTTGCCGCAAGCTGGCGCAAACGGGAGACGCCCGGCTGGCGGTGTTTCGCCACTTGCTGGCGCATGCCGGGTTGATGCTGGGTTGAGGCTGGGCTGACTGGCTGATCGCGATAGCCACATCGCACCCGGAGAATCTCAGGCCAGTAAACGCGGCGTCCGCCGTCTCGATGGCGGTCCGTGCCTGCCCCCACTCAGAAAATCGAATGCCCGCTCAACGTGGTCAGCCATTCCAGCGCCTGCACCCCGGCCAGCGAGTTGCCGCTGTGGTCCAGCCCCGGCGACCAGACGCACACGGCCCACCTGCCGGGCAGCACCGCCACAATGCCGCCGCCCACGCCGCTCTTGGCCGGCAAGCCCACCCGATAGACAAAATCCCCCGCAGCGTCATAAGTGCCGCAGGTCAGCATCAGGGCCGACAGGCGCTTGGTGGGGCTGGCGTCCAGCACGCGCTCGCCGCTCCACGGCACTACCCCGCCATGCGCGAGGAACAGCGCCGCGCGCGCCAGGTCCTCGCAGCTCATGGTGATGGCGCATTGGCGGCAATAGGCGTCGATGACCCTGTCCACCGGCATCTCAAGACGGCCAAAGTCCTTCATGAAATACGCCATGGCGCGATTGCGGTCCGCATGCTCGCGCTCGGACTGCGCCACGCGCGGGTCGTAATCGATCGCCGGGTTACCGCTGAGCCGGCGCAGGAACTGCACCATGGCGGTCTCCGCCTGCACAAAACGGCTGCACAGCACGTCGGTCACCACCAGCGCGCCCGCGTTGATGAACGGATTGCGCGGCTTGCCTTGCTCGTACTCCAGTTGCACCAGCGAGTTGAAGGCATTGCCGGAAGGCTCGCGCCCGACCCGCTGCCACAGGTCCTCGCCCAGCAACTGGAACGCCAGCGTGCAGGCAAACAGCTTGGAGATGCTCTGGATGGAGAACGGCACCGCGGCGTCGCCCACGCAATGGCTGCGGCCATCGGCAAACACCAGCGCCATGCCGAAATGGGTAGCGGGCACCTTGCCGAGCTCGGGGATGTAGTCCGCTACGCGGCCCTGGGTGAGCAAGGGCGCGATGTCGCGGTGGATGCGTTGGAGGATGTGTGCGTAGTCCATGCCGGGTCCGAAGAAAACGTTGCTGGCAACATCCTACAGCCCGACGGGCCCCACCGGCACGCCGCGCGCCATGGCGCGGCTGGTACTAAGCCGCCACCCGCCCACCCCGATCCAGCGACGCCGACACCCCCACCGCCAGCAACGCCAGCGCGGCCACCGCCGCACCCAGCCACGGCAGCTGGGTGAGCGGCAGGCCGGCGCTGATCATCAGGCCGCCCAGCCACGCGCCGGTGGCGTTGCCCAGGTTGAACGCGCCCTGGTTCAGCGTGGACGCCAGGTTGGGCGCGCCCTTGGCCTTGTCCAGCACGCGCACCTGCGTGGCGGGCACCACGGCAAAGCTCACCATGCCCCACGCAAACAGCGTGAACAGCGTCGGCACCGGAAAATGGCTGGTCCACGAGAACACCAGCTGCACCACCGCCACCGCGGCCAGCAGGCTGGCCAGCGCGGGCATCAGCTTCCAGTCGGCCAGCTTGCCGCCAGCCAGGCCGCCCACCGTGATGCCAGCCCCGAACAGCAGCAGCACCATGCTCTCCTGCTGCGCGGTGAAGCCCGTGACGTCGCGCAGGATGTAGGCGATGTAGGTAAACACGGTGAACATGCTGACCGATGCCAGCGTGCTGATCAGCAGCGCCAGCTGCACCTGCGCCGCGCCGATTGCGCGGAACTCGCGCAGGATGCTGCCGGCCTGCATCGGGATGGCCTTGGGCAACCAGGCCACCAACGCAGCCGCGGCGGCCACGCCGATCACGGTGACGGCCCAGAACGTGGAGCGCCAGCCCAACGCATGCCCAAAGGCAGTGCCAAACGGCACGCCCAGCACGTTGGCCACCGTCAGCCCGGTAAACATCAATGCCACCGCCTGCGCGCGCCGCTCACGCGGGACCAGCTCCGCGGCCACCACCGCGCCGATGCCGAAGAACGCCGCGTGGCAGAACGCCGTGACCACGCGCGCGGCCATCAGCAAGGCATAGTTGGGCGCCAGCGCGCACAGCGCATTGCCGAGGATGAACAGGCCCATCAGCCCCACCAGCGCGGTCTTGCGCGGCCACTTGTTGGTCAGGATGGCCAGGATGGGCGCGCCCGCGGCCACGCCGATGGCATAGCCCGAGACCAGCATGCCGGCAGCCGGCGCGGAAACGCCAAGATCAGCGGCAACGTCGGGCAACAGCCCCATGATGACGAATTCGGTGGTGCCAATGCCAAAGGCCGCGGCAGCCAGCGCGAGAAGCGGTAATCGCATGATGTTGTTATTGAAAAACGAGAGCGAGAGAGAGATCGGTGAAGCTTGCGGGTGCGGTGCGCACGTCCGGCGCAGAGGGACGGCGCGCGCGCCGTGGCGTGAAGAACGGCTAGCCACGTGAGGATGAGCGGCGCATGTCGGCGCACCGGCACGATCGCGCAAGTGCCGCATTTTGCGCCAATTTCGCGCGGCGCGTTGGCGGGCGCGCAAAAAACCCTGCGCCCGGAGCGGTCGCAAGGCCATAGGCTACGCAGTACTACTCAGCGCCTGCGCCCAAGCGCGCAGCCATTGCGCAGTACTACGCAAGCCCGCTTAAAAGAATACGCTGCGGATCAGCGGCGCGGCCAGCACGCTGACCAGCCCCGCGATCATCATCACCAGCGATGCCACTACACCCTGCACTTCACCCAGTTGCCTCGCCTTGGCCGTGCCGGCACCATGCGCAGCGGCGCCGAAGATCGCGCCTTGCGCCAGCCGGCTGCGCACCGAGGGCAAGCAAGCCAGCACGATCTCGCCAATCGCCATGCCCGTCAGCCCGGTCATGACCACAAAGATCGCGGCAAGATCCGGCGGCCCGCCCAGCGCGCGCACCGCATCCACAGCAAATGGCGTGGTCACCGAGCGCACCGCCAGCCCCTTTTGCAGCATCACCGGCAAGCCAAAGCCGCGCGCCAGCCAGACCGAGGTGAACACCGACGTCACCACCGCGGCCAGCACCCCAACCGAAATCGACAGCCAATGCTGGCGCACCAGCGCACGGTGATCGTAGATCGGCAACGCGAAGGCGATGGTGGCCGGGCCAAGCAGCCACATCAGCCAGCGCGTGTCGGCGATATAGTCGCGATACGGCACGTGCGCCGCCAGCACCAACGCGATCAGCACCACCGGCGTGGCCAGCAGCGGCGTCAGCCACAGCCGCGCACGGCGCGCATAGAGGCGCTTGTTGAAGTAATAGAGGGCAACGGTAGCCACCAGGCTCAGCGCCGCCAGCACGGTGTCATGCATGGTGCTGCTGCCGGTTGTGCGTGGCACGGCGCGCCAGCCTGAGTTCGAGACGGACCACCTGCTCTACCACCAGCGCCGTCACCACCATCACCGCGAGCGTGCTCAAGGCAATCACCGCGCAGATCCGCCAGCCCTGATGCCGGACCAGTTCCGGATACTGCACCACCGCCAGCACCGCCGGGATGAAGAACAGCAACATCTCGCCCAGCAGCCAGTTGGCCCCGCGACGCACCCAGCCACCGCGCACCGCCCCGCTGAACAGCAGCGCGGCCAGCGCCAGGAGCCCAAGCAAACCGGCCGGCAATGGCAACCCCAGCCGCGCGCGCAGCCAGTCCGCCAGCAGCCACAGGGCCGACAGCGCCACCACCTGGGTCAGCGCGATGGCGCCGGTGCGCAGGCGCGCACCGGGCGGCTGCGGCAAGGCCGCGCAGGTGGGGGTGCAAGTGGATGAAGTGACAGTGACAGTAACAGTAGCAGCGCGTGGCATCGGAACATTCAAGCGATGAAGCTATGGCGCCACGCAAGGCGTGGCAGTGACGCTAGTGTACGAAGCGCACTTCGATATATAAAATGAATATAAATTATTGGTTCGATGCCATATTGGAATGGCAAGCCGTGATCACCCACGCACGCCACATCCGAGGAGCCCCATGGATATCCGCGCCCTGCGCTATTTCGTTGAAGTCGTCCGCCAGAACGGATTCACCCGCGCCGCCGAAACCCTGCATGTGACCCAGCCGACCATCAGCAAGATGGTCAAGAGCCTGGAAGACGAACTCGGCGGCCCACTGCTGCTGCGCGAAGGCCGCACGGTGCAGCTCACCGACGCCGGCGAGGTCGTCTTCGCCCGCAGCCAGGCCGTGCTGGCCGAAGTGGCACGCCTGCGCCAGGAAGTCGCCGAGGTAGACGGCATGGCGCGCGGCGAGCTCAAGGTCGGCATCCCGCCCATGGCCGGCCGCTACCTCGCCCCGGTGATCGGCGCCTATCGCCGTCAGTACCCCGGCGTCAAGCTGCGGCTCAGCGAGCAAGGCGGCCGCGCGCTGGAAGAAGGCGTAGCCACGGGCCAGCTCGACCTCGGCGTCACGGTGCTGCCCGCCGCCGTAGCCGGCCTGGCCAGCCTCACCGTGACCCGCCAGGCACTGGTCGCGGTATTTCCCGCAGAGCGCGCGCCACGCCGCGCCAGCGCGGTCCGGCTAGCCGACCTCGCCACCCTGCCCTTCGTCATGTACGAGGACGACTTCGTGCTGTATCGCGTCATCCTGGACGCCTGCGAAGCCGCCGGCTTTGCGCCGCAGATTGCCGGCCAGAGCCGGCACTGGGACTTTATCGGCGAACTGGTCGCCGCCGATGTGGGCGTGGCGATCCTGCCTGCGCCAATTGCCGGGCAACTGGACCCCGGGCGGGTAACGATCCGGCCCCTGGTTGCGCCTGAGCTGGCGTGGGAGCTGGGGCTGGTCTGGCGGGAGGGGTATTTGTCGCGGGCGGCACGCGCCTGGCTGGTTTGTTGTGAGGAGGCGTTTGGGGCGGGGCGGAAGGATGCGGTATGAGCTGATGTGTTGGGGCTAGCCGCGCCTGGCCGATGGCGCACATAGGAAACAAAGGGAAACACAGGGAAACACAATGAAGCTCACCAGCAAGATCTCCCACTATGACAGCAGATGGCCTGCTCTTTTCGTCACCGAGAAAGCACGCATCGCGAAGGGCCTTGGCACCGAACTTGTCGGCATTCATCACGTCGGAAGCACCGCCGTCCCCGGACTCGCGGCCAAGCCGGAGATCGACATCCTGGTTGAAGTCTCAGCGCATCGCAACGAGCCAGCCCGAGACAGCTTCATGAGCGCACTGGGTTACGTTCGGGGAAGCGATCTTTCAGCCGGGCACCATTTCTATCGTCGCGATGTGGATGGGGTGCGAACGCACAAGGTGCATGTATGTGTCAGTGGCCACGGGCAGATTGAAAGAATGCTCCGATTTCGCGCTCTTCTCAGGAACGATCCCGTCATTCGACAGCAGTATCAGGATCTGAAGTTTGAGCTCGAAGCCAGCAATCGCGGTGGCATCGCCGAGTACCTTGCGAAGAAGGCCCCCTTTATTGCAGAGGTCATGACAACGGCGGAATCGCAAACAGCACCCTCGTCATAGGGGTATGCGGACCACTCAAGCTAACCCGGTTAGCGCTCCGATTCGCGCACGAATCTCGCGTAAAGCCGATTGAAAGACGGGGTGGCATTGTTCGGGCAAGTCCCGCTGCAGCGGGTGCCAATAAAATGCAAACGTGTGGCCGCCGTCATCGCTAGTCTCGAAGGTCCACTCATCAGGCAATTCCGCCCCCGACTCGCACAGTTGGAAAGACCAGATCTGTTCCTGATAGGAAGCGTTCCAAAGGCCGAGATCCGAAACCACGTGAGCGCCGCAAATACCTGACTCTTCACAGAGCTCGCGCATTGCCGCCTCCGGCGAAGACTCACCCTGCTCAATGGTGCCCTTTACCAACTGGTGGCCTGCGGCAGGATGCTTGAATGCGAGGATATGTGCAATACCGTGACGACTGCGCAAAACAACCGGGCACGCCTTTGTTGCGATCATGTGGCTCCTTGAACAGATTCCTTGGGAAACGCTCCGTGTCAACGTCGGTCGCTAAACATGGCAGACCTTGAACCGGTTCTGGACGGGATATCTTCGCGAGCACCTGACCCTCCGGTAAACTGCGATGTTCTGCTTTGCATAGACCTCGTAGCCCAACGTCGCGATAAACGCGCCGATGTCCCCTTCGAATGACACGAAGCGCTCGTCCAGGTCGATGAACCGCCACCCTAGCCGCTGAGTCAGGACGAGACCCACAGAGGTCTTCCCGGCACCGCCGGGCCCGACGAGATGAAGAACACTTGTCACTGTTTCACCAAAGCACGAATCTGCTCGCGTTCGTCTGCAATACCGGTGGCCCAGCGTCACACCGCTCGATCGTTATCTGCGCAGGTCATTGCTTGAGCAAATCGAAACGCTTCGCGCATGGCGCGAGCATCAACGAACGCGATTCTAGCGCAGGTCGCGATGCCCGGCCATTCGGGCGCACATCACGCCCGCTTCCGAGAGCGTCATTCGAAATGGGCCCTGAGCTATTCCCTCTAGCGCAGGTTGAGGCTTAGGTGCGAAGGGAAATTGGCGCGGACAACGCCTCGCCCCTCCCCTGCGTACGGCATCGCACAGACTCCCGCTACAGCGCCACGTAACATGGCTCCTCAGCCCCCCCGCCCATCAGCCGGCAGAGAAGTTGCACCGCCGATTCTGCCAACGCTGATGTTTGCCATTGCCATCAGGAGTAGCCATGACGAAAGACGCTGAGAAGAAGCTGTGGGCAGAGTTCGACGATATCGCATCCAAGAGCGAGAATGAAGACGTTCAATCCATAGTCAGGGCCATCAAGCTGCATGCGGAAGTGATGAGCCTTCGGCTCGGTGCTCTTGAGGCAATCGCAAATATCTCGGCCAAGCATCCAGCAAAGTGACGTGGCCCAGTGCGATCGCCTCGTGCCTGGCACGGCAGGCCCTTGCACTGTGCCATCGGCACCTGCTTCCCTGGGCTTGCACAAAAAACCCATGTATATCTTGCGAACGCCAACCCCGTGCAAGAGAGGCTGACTGAACAATTACGCAGGGGAACACGATAGCCACACGCACCCGAAGCTTCACCGCAGGGTTGTCTGTGTCCATCCTGCTCAGCGGCTGCGTGACTGCAGATGGAGCACATCCCCTCGAAACCACCCCACATCCCACCCACCGATCATCGGTTGATCTCGGTATTGCAGATCACCTTGATGCCTTCAAGTAGATCGGCAGTCACAGTGATAGCTTTATAGCTAGTCCAGGCACCCCCGCCAACACCGAGAATGTGGGTGATTTGCAGCCGGAGCACCTGCGCACCGTTGGCATCGCCCGTGGACGCGACCGTGCCGTCGCCGGCCTTGCTCCGCTTGCGCCATACATCGCCGACGCGGGTCGTCAGCGTATTCTCGATCTGGCAACAGCGCCCCATCCTTTGCCATGCGCCGCCCATCCCGCCGAAGCCGAATCAGCGGACGACAAAATCAGCTTGCGGCACATCCGGCATGTTGTCGTAGGCGCTTAGTATAGTTTGCAATGGCGTCAAACTACTTTCACCATATATTGACCAACCATCATCCCCGCAGCGAGAGCACCCCCCCAAGATTCAGACGTTCGCTTTTGTCACCCTCTCTTCTTTCTATTTTTTAAAATTAGCATCCAAAAAAAATCAAATCGTTAGCGCCATCATACTCAGCAAAATGCGAATATTCAGGAAAAAATTCGCCACCTCTAATATTCAATCCGAACATATATCTTCGACCCGGAGCCTTCCAAAATGCTTGATCTACGTTATAAATCGCAAATTTAGTTTCGCAGGCGATGCAAGGCTCTCCAAATGAAAACCAAAAAACGACGTGCGAATCTTTACAAATATTTGTTTTTGATAACCATTCATACAAAAATTCGCCAGAAGATGATGGCAACTCCTTTCGAAATCCATCGATTAGCGTCCAATCCAGCCCATTTCCATTGGCGCCCCAGGGAAGCCCTTCTATAAATCTGCCAAACTGATCACCAATTTCAATTGGAATTTTGATCGCACTACCCATACTCAACCACTCTTGTATATGACCATCAGATATATACATGGCTATTTCTTTGGAAAATATTGAATCAATTTCAGATACTGGCACCAATTTCGCACCCTCAATCTTATTAGCCCCGAATACCCAGTCACTCCGCTTCGCGCTCTCCCGGTTCGGCCCCACCAATTAACATGAGACCGCCCAGAAGGCCGTGCACGGCCACCTCGGTCGCCGTGGGCTGGCCCTTGAGAAGGTCTCCTGCCTTGTCAAAGAACATCGGCGCCAACTGCTGCATCAGTTCGGCCCGACCTTGCTCTCCTCCTGCTGCTCCTTTACCTTCTTCGCATCACATTGTTTTCCTGCCTTAGTTACATCATTTACCGCCGTGACTGCCTTGGAACCAGCACCAAATAGCAAGAGCGTCTGTGTTGTCACATTCGGAAATAAACGATACCTCCTCGATCACGGCATCGGAGTCGATGCACTCTGAAACCTGAGATGACAAGTAGGGCTTTCTCGACGGAGAGTATTCTCGTGCCCGCGTAGATGATGTGGATAAACGCCATGGATAGTCGATACTCGATGTGCACTACATCTGTTCTTGGACGCAAGCGATCGCCTCAAGCCGCGACGCCCACTTCAAGCAAGCGCCGGGCAAGCAATGCCTGCGAGCTGTTAGTGAGATCGCACAGCAACTTCATCATGCCCGGCTGCGCCAACACTTCCATATGCGCAGGGCTCGGCCGCGTCCAACTGCTCCCTTCCGTAGCAAGCCAACTGTCAATAGCCCAAGCCAGATCCTCACGAATTCGTTCATCCGCCTCGCATAGCTGCGCCACAAAGGCGATGCAAACCAGATAGTCCCATTTCTCTCGCCTCGCGATCCTCAGTGCCGTGATGTGATCCCCGTATTTCCCGAGCATGCCGCGTAGCTGGGCGAGCGAGACAAAGGCACCCTGCCTTACGCATAGAAGAGCGGCAGTTCTGCGAACCCGGCGAGATGGGTCTTGCATGGCGCGAGCAGCGATATCGTCTTTGGTGGACGGCGCGAGCTTTGCCATGAGAATCAGGGCCTGCGCGCGCACCTCCACGTGCGCCGATTGGGTGTGCTGCCCAATGACTGGCAACGCCTCTTTGCCTTGCAGCTCCCCGAGTAGAGACAACACCGCTCTGATCTGTCCGGGTCTCAGGCGTCCCGAATCCAGGCTGTCGACGCAATGACGCAAGACATCAAAGCCGCGCTGCATCAGCCATCGCGCCGTGCTATAGCGCAGGCTGCCCTGGGGATCAAGGAGCGCGCGCTTAGCGAAGTCCATGGCAGCAGGATCGTCTTGCTCAAGGACGGACCGCAGGGCGGCGCGGCGCACAGGCCCAAAAGTAGATGTCATTGCCAGTTCAAGGCAACGCTGCCGCTCCGCGCGCGGAACCTTGTCGATCAGATTTGCTGCCTGACGGGCAAGAACAATATCGCCGGATGCCAAGCCGAGCCTAACAAGGTCGACGGTAGACTGGAGTCCATGATCGAAGCAAACGGAAAAAGCGGCGCGGCGCAGCCTCATATCCGTGCTGGACAATGCGCCGGAGATAGCTGCGCTGCCGCCTGCCTGGACAAGCTGCTGTTCGAACTTGGCAAGCCAGGGTCCATGGTCGGTACGCATTGCCTGGGTCAGGCTCCGGAGCTTCGGTAGCAGTGGCGCGAAGCGTTCAGCCGGCGTCGTCGCAAGCAGTGTAAGCAGCCCATCGCCGGCGACCTTGCGCACCTGGGGCACCCAGTCGTTCAGGCGGTCTGCGATGGGCGCAAGGAATCGCGGGTCGCCGATTTCCACGCACCGGGCAATGCCTGCCTCCCTTACGTAGCCGGAATAGTGGCAGATCGCCTCCGCCAGCAGTTCGCGATCATCTGTGGTCGCGATCCGCGCAAGCGCGCCCCGAAGAGGAACCGGATTGCTCCTGGGGAAGTAGATTGTCTCGTGCGGCGCGTCCGCAGGAGGCCGTAGGCAGAAGATCTTTGGGATCAGACTCATTTCCGTTCAATCGTAGGTTTGTATTGGTTGACGAGGGCCTGTGACGTGGCAAGCGACCGGGGCCTGTCAGAGATTTTGTGTTTAGGGCATAACATGTCACCAAGGAGCATGTATGCCACGCAAGACCAAGACGA
>NZ_JBXASU010000130.1:0-15870 GCF_058809705.1 Cupriavidus sp. MPR-AND1C
CCCGCTGCCCCTGCCGCCCCGGCCTTCGCTGCCGCGAAGTACATCAAGGAAATCGGCCGGGGCGTCAACGGCGCGCGCGCGCTGCCGCGCGAAGATGCCCAGGCGCTGTTCGATGCCATGCTGGCAGGCCGCGTGGCCGATATCGAGCTGGGCGCGGTGCTGATGGCCTATCGCATCAAGGGCGAGGCCCCGCACGAGCTGGCCGGGATGCTCGATGCCGCGCATGCGCATTGCCTGCCGCTGGCCGGCCCGGCGGACCGCGTCGTGGTGTCGATCCCCAGCTACAACGGCGCGCGCAAACAGCCCAACCTGGTGCCGTTGCTGGCGCTGCTTCTGGCGCGCGAGGGCATTCCGGTGCTGGTGCACGGCTCCCGCCAGTTCAACGGGCGCGTCACCAGCATCTCGCTGTTCGAGGCACTGGGCATCGCGCCTTGCAGCTCCGTGGCGCAGGCCGAATCCCAGTTGCGCAGCAAGGATGGCCAGCCCGGCCCGCTGGCCGTGCTGCCGATCGACGTGCTGTCGCCGGCGCTGGCCCGGATGCTGGACAGGCGCATGCAGATCGGCTTGCGCAACTCTGCGCATACGGTGGTCAAGATGTTGCAGCCGGTGGGCGCGCACGGCCCGGCCGAGGCGCTGCGGCTCTATAGCTACACCCACCCCGAGTACCGCGAAACCCTGACCGATTATTTCTCGCACGAGCCCGCCAATGTGCTGCTGGCGCGAGGCACCGAGGGCGAGGTAGTGGCGGACGCCCGGCGCAACAGTCGCATCGACTGGCTGCACGACGGGCATCAACGCACCTTGGTCGACCCGACATCGGGCTCCATCGTTGATGTGCCGGAATTGCCGCCCGGCAATGACGTGGACCAGACTGCGGCCTGGATCCGCCTCGTGCTGGACGGCAAGGCGCCTGTGCCTGCCCCGATCGCCACGCAGATCGACGCCATCCGCGACTGCCTGCAGCAAGGCACGCGCGTGGCTTGGGCCAGCCCGGTCTGAGCGTGGCCCGGCGGACAGACGCCTTTAGCGCTTGCGCTGTGGCAGCGGAATGCGATCGGTCTCGCCCGGCACGCGCGGGAACTGGTCATCCTCCCAGCGCTGGGAGGCTGCTTCGATCGCTTCCTTGGTGCTGGCAACGAAATTCCAGAAAATAAAGCGATGACCGTCGGTCGGGTCGCCGCCAAGCAGCATCACGCGCGACGCCACCTGCGCCGTCAACGTCACAGGCTGGCCCGGCACCAGCACCGCCAGGTGCCGTTCGGGCAACACTTCGCCGTCCAGGGCGATGGTGCCATCCACCGGGTAGACGCCGCGCTCGGCGTGCTCCGCCGGAATCTCGAGGCTGGCGCCCGCCTCGAGCTCAATGGCTACGTAGAGCGTGCGGCTGAACACCTTCACCGGCGCCTCGGCGCCAAACGCGTCGCCCGCAATCACCGTCATGCGTACGCCGGGGCGCTCCAGCTTGGGCAGCGTCGCGGCCGGATGGTGATGAAAGGACGGCTCGACGTTCTCGTGCTCCTTGGGCAACGCCACCCATGTCTGGATGCCGTGCAGGCGCGGCCCGGCATCGCGGGCGGACTGGGGCGAGCGCTCCGAGTGCGCAATGCCTTTGCCAGCCGTCATCCAGTTCACGTCACCCGGCTTGATGACCTGTTTGCTGCCCAGGCTGTCGTGGTGAAGGATCTCGCCCTCGAACAGGTAGGTGACCGTGGCCAGGCCGATGTGGGGGTGTGGGCGCACATCGGCGCCTTCCCCTGGCGGCATGGCGACCGGGCCCATGTGGTCGAAGAAGATGAATGGGCCGACAGTCTGGGTTGCCGCGGCGGGCAGCAGACGGCTCACGGCAAAGTCGCCGAGGTCACGGGTATGCGGCTTTAACAAGTGCTCGATGACAGACATGATATTCCCCGGTTTGGTCAATGCTGGCGCTCAGCGCCACTGAGACAAATGAAAAGAGTGTAGCTGCTAGCGAAACACAGCATCTCAATTGGCGACAGAACCGGCAGGGGCAGCGGCCTTCTAATCATTGTCGGATCGTTCGCGCACCCGCGTGAGATAGTGGCCTCGTCACATCCCGCAAGATGTCGGATTAAAATACTATGTAGAAGAACCATTCGATTACCAGGAACTATCAACCCTATTGACACTCCAAGTTAGCAGTCCCCCGGCTTGAGTGCTAATATGTGTTGCAATGCAGTGCGAGACCCCCAAAAGGGCCGCACACGCGGGCAACCCACCCGCCGGATGCGAAAGGAGCAATCGAGTGAACGCAGTCCTATCTGCTGACCAGACCCAAATGACCAACCGTCTGCCTGCGGTGCCACAGGGCGCCGGGACGTTTGCGCTGACTTTTCCCGGAACACTGGGAAATATCGACAGCTATATCCAGGCTGTCCACCGTATTCCCCTGCTTACCCCCGAGGAAGAGCAGCGGCTCGCGCGCGAGTTGCGCGAGCACGACTCGGTCGATGCGGCGCGCCGCATGGTGCTGTCGCACCTGCGCCTGGTCGTCTCCATTGCGCGCCAGTACCTCGGCTATGGCCTGCCCCACGCAGACCTGATTCAGGAAGGCAATATCGGCCTGATGAAGGCCGTGAAGCGCTTCGACCCGGATCAGGGCGTGCGGCTGGTGTCGTATGCGATGCACTGGATCAAGGCCGAGATCCACGAATACGTGCTGAAGAACTGGCGCATGGTCAAGGTGGCTACCACCAAGGCTCAGCGCAAGCTGTTCTTCAACCTGCGCAGCCACAAGCAGGGTGCCCATACCTTCACGCCGGAACAGATCGACGCGGTTGCGCGCGAACTGAACGTCAAGCCGGAAGAAGTGATGGAGATGGAAACCCGCCTGTCGGGCGGCGACCTGGCGCTCGAAGGGCAGATCGACGATGGCGAAGAGGACTTCGCGCCCATTGCCTACCTGGCCGACAACCACAACGAGCCTACCCGCGTGATCGAGGCGCAGCGCCACGACCGCCTGCAGGTGCAAGGCCTGGAAGAAGCACTGTCCAAGCTCGACGAGCGTAGCCGCCGCATCATCGAGGCGCGCTGGCTGCAGGTCAACGACGACGGCTCGGGCGGCTCCACGCTGCACGAACTGGCTGACGAATTCGGCGTCTCCGCCGAGCGCATCCGCCAGATCGAAACCGCGGCGATGAAGAAGATGAAGGGTGCGCTGCAGGCCTTTGCCTGAGGGCTTAAGTGCGCCAGAAGTAGAACAGGGCCGGTCTCGCGACCGGCCCTGTTTTATTTTGCCTGCCGGCTTCGCGCCGGCTGCCCGCCTCATGACCGCATCAGGACAGCAGTTGCTTGAGGTCATGCACGATCGGCTCCGGCCCCTGGCCGTGGCGGATAAACAGGCGCAGCTTGCCGCTCGGGTCGAACACATAGCTGCCCGCCGAGTGATCCATGGTGTAGTTGTTCGGGGAGGTACCCGGCACCTTGGCATAGAAGACCTTGAAGTCCTTCGCAACCTTCTGCAGCGCGGCGTCGTCGGCCGGGCGCATGCCCAGGAAGCGCGGATCGAAGGCCGGCACATACTGCGCCAGCAGCGCCTGCGTATCACGCTCCGGATCCACCGTAACGAACAGCACTTGCACCTTGTCGGCGTCCGGCCCCAGTTGTTCCATCACCGCCTTGAGCTCGGCCATGGTGGTCGGGCACACGTCAGGGCAATGCGTATAGCCGAAGAACATCACTACCGCCTTGCCCTTGAAGTCGCCAATGGAGCGCACCTTGCCGTTGTGGTCGGTAAGGACGAAGTCCTTGCCGAACTCACTGCCGCCGGTGATATCGACGTTCTTGAAGGAAGCCTTCTGCTGGCCGCATGCCGCCAGCAGCAGCGCGCACAGGGCCAGCAGGCAAAACCGGCGGAAGGCCGCGAAGGTGGGGAGGGAGCCTGAAGGGAAGTGGTTGTGCATGCGAGTTCGGGTGGTGTTGGCGAGCCGGCGCCGCCCGGCAGGCGGCTAGGCGCGACAAGGTCACATTAACAGATGACACGCAGTATCGCCGATCGCGGCCGCCACGCGCGCAGGCCGCGACAAGATGCCGCAAGCCTGCACGCCTGCAGGCCTGCAGGCAACGCTCAGGCCTGCGGCAGGAACTTGAAGTAGTGATCGACCAGCAGCGCGGCGAACAGCAGCGATAGATACAGGATCGAGAAGCGGAAGGTGCGTTGCGCCAGCGCATCCGAGTAGTTGCGATACATCTTCCACGAGTAGGCCAGGAACCCGCCCCCCAGGATCAGCGCGGCCGCCAGGTAGATGTAGCCGCACATACCGTACACAAATGGCAGCAGCGTGGCCGCGATCATGATCAGCGTGTACAGCAGGATATGCAGCAGCGTGAAGCGCTCGCCGTGCGTCACTGGCAGCATCGGCAGGCCGGACTTGGCGTAGTCGGCGCGGCGATACAGGGCCAGGGCCCAGAAGTGCGGCGGCGTCCACGTGAAGATGATCAGCACCAGGAACCAGGCTTCCGCCGGCAGGTCGCCCGCAACCGCTGCCCAGCCAAGCGCCGGCGGCATGGCGCCGGACAGGCCGCCGATGACGATGTTCTGTGGCGTGGCCGGCTTGAGCAGGATGGTGTACACCACGGCGTAGCCAACGAAGGTGGCCACGGTCAGCCACATGGTCAGGTCGTTGGTGTAGACGTGCAGCAGCCACATCCCTGCCCCGCCCAGCACGGCGGAGAACACCAGCGTCTGGATGGTGGTGATCTCGCCGGTGGCCGACGGGCGCCAGGCGGTGCGGCGCATCAGCGCATCAACCTTCTGCTCCACCAGGCAGTTGATGGCGAAAGCGGCACCCGCCAACAGCCAGATGCCGGCGGCACCGCCGATCAGCACCGGCCACGGCACCATGCCGGGCGTGGCGAGGAACATGCCGATGATGGCGCAGAAGACGGCAAGCTGCGTCACCCGTGGCTTGGTCAGGGCGGCGTACTGGCGGACCAGGTGGCGAACCCGTCCGAGGGGATGTGTGTGGGTAGCTGTAACCACTGGGGAGTTCTTGTCTTTCATGTGGCGCGCGCGGCGGCCGGCACGTCGGTAGCAATGTCAGCGGACCGGGCCGCGAGCCCTATATTGTAGTTGAGGCGAACCAGGAGCAGCAGCAAGACCGCCGCGCCGCCGTTATGCGCCACCGCGGCGCCCAGCGGCCAGTCGAACACGATGTTCGACAGGCCGGTGGCCAGTTGCAGCGCGAGAAAGCCCAGCAACCAGCCCGCGCTGCGCGCAAGGCCGCCATGGCGGCGTGCCTGCAGCCCGAACCAGGCCAGGAAAGCCAGCACAACGAAGGCAAAACCGCGATGCACCCAATGGATCGCCACCAGGGCCGAGTGCGGGATGTAGTCGCCGTCGGCGGTCATGCCAAGCTGGCGCCACAACGTGAAGCCGTGGTGGAAGTCCATGTCCGGCACGAGCTGACCGTTGCATAGCGGAAAGTCGGTACACGCCAGCACGGCATAGTTAGTGCTCACCCAGCCGCCCAGGAAGATCTGCAGCACCAGCAAGGCCAGCGCGATGCGCGCCGGCCAGCGCAGCCCGGCCGCCTGCGGCGCTACCCGCAAGGGTGGATCGTTGCGCGAGCCCAGCCAGATCAACGCTGCCAGCAAGCTCATGCCAAGCATCAGGTGCGTGACCACAATGATGGGCTGCAGCTTGAGCGTGACCGTAAAGGCCCCGAACGCGCCCTGCACGCACACCAGCAAAAGCACCCCGGTGGCGAACCAGGGCGACTGCTTGAGCTCGCGCCGCTTGACCCAGGCCAGCACCATCAGTGTGATGATCAGCACGCCGACCGCCATGGCGAAATAGCGGTGGACCATCTCGATCCACGCCTTGGTGATGGTCACGGGCCCGCTAGGCAAGGCAGTCTCGGCGGCACGGATCGGCTCCTGCGCCGCGTGCGGGTTGGAGTGTCCATAGCAGCCCGGCCAGTCAGGGCAGCCCAGGCCGGAGTCCGTCAGCCGCGTGAAGCTGCCGAACATGATCAGGTCCAGCGTCAGGAAGGCGGTGATCCAGACCAGCTTGCGGTACTTGTTGCGATCCCCTTTGACCAGCACGTAGCTCAAGGGGAACAGCGCGATCAGGACGCCGATGATGGCGAGTTGGAGCAGCATGCGCGCCTCACCCGATGTGAGAGTACTTGAGCAGCTTCTTCAGGTCGGAACTCATCTTCTTGGGGTCCGGCTCCTTGGGGAAGCGCATCATCAGGTTGCCCAGCGGGTCGATCAGGAACAGGCTGTCCTCGATCCGGGCACCCGGTTCCGCCGGCAGCCATTTCTGCATGGCCTCCCGGTTGGCACGCAGGAAGCGCACGCCGGCATAGGGCTCGTTGTAGGCAGCCGACAGGCGGGAATCGATCAGGCCTTCGTCACTGATCAACCACACCGGCACGATGCGCTCGCGGTCCTGGCCCTGCCCCGCGCGGATCTGGCGGATGGTGAACAGTTTCCTGGCGCAGGCTTCGTCGCACGCCGCGCCATCCGCCATCACCAGCAGCCACTTGCCCTTGAAACTATCCAGCGGCACGGACTCGGCACGCTCGTTGCCGATCTGTATCGCGGGCATGGGGCGCTGCGGCTCTATCAACGTGCCGTAGTTGGTGGAACCGCCCGCCGGCTTGAACACGTAGTACGTCAGGTAGGAAGCGATGACAGGTGAAGCGCACACCAGCAGAAGCAGCAGCATCTGGATGCGGCCGCGACGGGTGCGGGCGTCGATGCGCGAGTCTTGCGGCGCGGCGCGGGCGGCCTGGGCCGAAGCGGGATCTGGCTGTTGCATAGTGTTTCGTCTGTCTGTCGTCTGTCTGTCGTTAGGGGCGGTTGCGCTCTTCTGACCGCAACGCGCCGCTGTGGTTCGTGGGTGATGCGGGTGCCACCCCCGAGAATGCTCAAGCCGTCATGCGGGCAGCGCGCCGCCAGCTCAACGCCACCAGCAGCACCAGGGTCAGCGCCGCCAGCCCGAACCACTGAAAGGCATAACCATAGTGGCGATCCGCGCCGATGTCCGCTGGCGCCCAGTCGCGCGCCAGCCCGTCGCCGTTGTCGTTGCGCTGTTCCAGCACAAAGGGTTGCAGAGGCACGCCAAGCTCCGATGCATAAGCGGCGAGATCGACATTCTGGCGAATCTTCTGGCCGGCCTCGGCATTCGCGCCCCGGCCCAGGCTGAAGACCCTGGGCACGGTCGCCAGCGCGGTGCCGTCCAGCTCCACCTCGCCTTGCGGCGTCGGAAACGGCGCAATATGGGTGCGATCCTGCGCATCGCGCGGCAGCCAGCCGCGCAGCACCAGCACGGCCGGCACGGCCGCATCGCCCCCGGCAACCCGCAGCGGCGTCAGCACCATGAAACCGGCACGGCTATCGGTGCCGTTGCCGTGGGGGCGATTGTCCAGCAAAACCGTATGCGCTGCATCGAAGCGCCCGCGCACGTGCACGCGCCGCTCCGCCGTCGCGCCCCCCAACAGGCTGCGCCCGATCTCCAGCGACGGCTGGGCGGCCAGCGCCTCAAGGCGCGCGGCCCGCGCCACTTTTTCGTGGGCCCGATTCAGTTGCCAGTTGCCCAAGGCACAGGTGACTGCGATCACCACCAGCGCGGCAACGGTGGGCAGCGGGCTCAGTGCGCGCCACAGCTTCACGTGCGGCCTCCCTGGCATTTCCCGAGGGCGTTGCCACGCGCTCCGATGCGATAATGGCACTCTATCCCTAGCAGACCCCGCGCTTGCGGGCCCTCCATGCGCATCGTCATCCTCATCGCGTTCTTCCTCATCATCGGTAGCCTGGCCTCCGCCCTGTTCTTCATGATGCGCGACCGCGGCAGGACGCCAAACATGATGCGCTCGCTGATGTTCCGGGTCGGCTTCTCGGTGGCCCTGTTCGTCTTCATCCTGTTCTCGCACTGGATGGGATGGATACAGAGCACGGGCATCCGCATGGCGCCCTGAAGCTGGCGCCCTGAAGCCGGCGCAGCCCGGCTACGCCAGGTTCAAACCACAAAAAACAAGCGCCGCAGGCTGGCTACTTCCCCTGCGGCGCTTGTTTTTTGTTGTTCCTCGCGAAGGAGGAGAACCTCCCCCGCGATGCCGCCGGCGTGGCCTGCGGGCACTGCAATCGGGTGTCTTACAGCCAGTACACCACGATGTAGAGGAACAGCCACACCACGTCGACGAAGTGCCAGTACCAGGCGGCGCCTTCGAATGCGAAGTGATGATCGGGCGTCAACTGGCCCTTGAGCACGCGCACCAGCACCACCGTCAGCATGATCGCGCCGAGCGTCACGTGGAAACCGTGGAAGCCGGTCAGCAGGAAGAAGGTGGAACCGTAGATGCCCGAGGTCAGCTTGAGGTTCAGCTCCGAATACGCGTGGTGGTATTCGTACACCTGGAAGCACATGAAGACCGCGCCCAGCAGGATGGTCAGCACCAGGCCCTGAATCAGCTGGCTACGCTTGTTGGCCAGCAGCGCATGGTGCGCCCAGGTCAGCGTCACGCCGGACATCAGCAGCAGAGCGGTGTTGATCGTGGGGATCGGCCACGGGCCCATGGTCTGGAAGCTTTCCACGACGCCGGCCGGTCCGAGGTTCGGCCATACGGCGGCGAAGTCGGGCCACAGGATCTTGTTGTTCAGGTCGCCGAGCCACGGCATGGCGATGTTGCGGGCGTAGAACAGCGCGCCGAAGAACGCCGCGAAGAACATCACCTCGGAGAAGATGAACCAGCCCATCGACCAGCGGAAGGACAGGTCGATGTTCTTGCCGTACTTGCCCGTCTCGGATTCGTTGATCGCCTCGCCGAACCAGCTCTTGAGCACGAACAGGAACCACAGCAGGCCCAGGCCGCACAGGTAAGGCCCCCAGGTCTGCCCGTTTACCCAGCCAGCAGCACCCCCAGCCGTCAGCAGCAAGCCAAAGCTAGCCGTGATCGGATGGCGCGAGGGGCCCGGTACGAAGTAGTACGGAGCGTTTGCGCGGTTCGCACTCATTCTTTTTTCTCCAGCTCAGAGTCTCTGATTCAGTAATCGTTATCCGCACATCCAGCCCTGACAAGGCCGGCGGCATGCTTTTGCCCTGCTCTTTTTACTTACTCCTGCCCTGCCCGTGCTTTGCGCTGCATGGCCTCACCCTACCACCACACGCACGACCGTGATCAGCACCGCGATCAGGATGGCTACCCCGATCAGGCCGGCAATGATCACATGGACCGGGTTGAGCTGTGCCATGTCGCGCTCATGCTCGCTGCCCTTGCGCAGGCCGATAAACGACCAGAACACCGCGCGCAGCGTCTGCGCGAATGACATCTTGCGCTTGACCGCGTCCTTCATCTCATCCACGGCTTTTCCCCTGCAACCTGCCTCGCCTGCAAACTCAAATGCCCTTGCCTGCGCCTGCCGGCTGCGCGTCGAGGGGGCCTTGCGGCGCTTGCGCCACAGGCGTCCCGATCTCGAAGAAGGTATAGGACAGCGTAATGTTCTTCACGTCTTTCGGCAGGTCCGGATCGATCACGAACACAACCGGCATCTCGCGTGCTTCCTTCGCCTTCAGCGTCTGCTCCTTGAAGCAGAAGCACTCGATCTTCTTGAAATACTGCGTGGCCAGCTTGGGCAGGTAGCTCGGGATGGCCTGCGCCGAGATATCGCGTGCCTGGCCGTTCGCCACTTCGTAGACGATGGTGGTCATCTCGCCCGGGTGCACTTCCATGCTGCGCTTGACCGGACGGAAGGCAAAGGGCCCGCGCGCATTGGAGTCGAACTCGACCGTGATCGTGCGGGTTTTGTCCACCTGCGTGTTCTTGACCTGGCCACCGTACAGGTCGCGCGTGGTCACCACGTTCAGGCCGGTGATCTCGCAGATCTTCTTGTACAGCGGCACCAGCGCATAGCCAAACGAGAACATCAACGCCACCACCACCAACAGCCGCAGCATCATCCCGCGGTTGAACTTCTTGTCGGTGGCATTGCTTGACTGCTGGTTCGCGCTCATCTCAATACCCTGCAGCTTCAGCCGAGAAAGATCATCTTGGCGAAGAAACCCAAAAAGAAAACCATCACGATCGAGAAAAGGATCAGGCCGAGACGACGATTGGCGGCCTTGCGGTCTGCCTGCGATGGACTTTTGTTTGGATCCTGCATAACACCTTGCTTGCGTGGCGCGGAAGGACGGGCAGTGCCCATCCTTCCGCGCTTATTGCGGCTTGCCTGACTGCGGCTTACTTGACTTGCGGCGGCACTTCAAAGGTGTGGAACGGGGCCGGCGACGGCACGGTCCATTCCAGGCCCTCGGCGCCATCCCAAGGTTTGTCCCCGGCTGCCTTGCCGCCACGGTAGGACGGCAGCACCACGAAGAAGAAGAAATACACCTGCATCAGGCCGAAGCCCAGTGCGCCGATCGATGCGATCGCGTTGAAATCCGCGAACTGGGTCGGGTAGTCGGCATAGCGACGCGGCATGCCGGCCAGGCCCAGGAAGTGCATCGGGAAGAAGGTGATGTTGAAGAAAATCATCGAGCCCCAGAAGTGGATCTGGCCGCGGGTTTCGTTGTACATGAAACCGCTCCACTTCGGACCCCAGTAGTAGAAGCCCGAGAACATCGCGAACAGCGAGCCCGCCACCAGCACGTAGTGGAAGTGGGCAACGATGAAGTAGGTGTCCTGCAACTGGATGTCGATCGGGGCCACCGCCGGCATCAGGCCGGTGAAGCCACCGATGGTGAACACGAAGATGAAGCCGATCGCGAACAGCATCGGGGTCTCGAAGGTCATCGAGCCACGCCACATGGTGGCGATCCAGTTGAAGATCTTCACAGCCGTCGGCACCGCGATCAGCATGGTGGCGTACATGAAGAACAACTGGCCGGTCACGGGCATGCCGGTCGTGAACATGTGGTGAGCCCACACGATGAACGACAGGATGGCGATCGAAGCGGTCGCGTAGACCATCGAGCTATAGCCGAACAGGCGCTTGCGGGCGAAGGTCGGCACGACGTGCGAGACGATCCCGAACGCCGGCAAGATCATGATGTAGACCTCGGGGTGGCCGAAGAACCAGAAGATGTGCTGGTACATCACCGGGTCGCCGCCGCCGGCAGCCGAGAAGAAGCTCGTGCCGAAGTGACGGTCGGTCAGCACCATGGTGATGGCGCCAGCCAGCACCGGCATCACGGCGATCAGCAGGTAGGCGGTGATCAGCCAGGTCCAGCAGAACATCGGCATCTTCATCAGCGTCATGCCGGGCGCGCGCATGTTGAGCACCGTGACGATGATGTTGATCGAGCCCATGATCGACGACGCGCCCATGATGTGCATGGCGAAAATCGCCATGTCCATGCCGGGGCCCATCTGCACCGACAGCGGCGCGTACAGGGTCCAGCCGGCGGCGGTGGCGCCGCCCGGTGCGAAGAACGAGAGCACCAGCAGCAATGCTGCCGGGGGCATCAGCCAGAAGCTGAAGTTGTTCATCCGCGCGAACGCCATGTCGGATGCGCCGATCTGCAGCGGGATCATCCAGTTGGCAAAGCCGACGAAGGCCGGCATGATCGCGCCGAACACCATGATCAGGCCGTGCATGGTGGTGAACTGGTTGAACAGTTCCGGGCGGAAGAACTGCAAGCCCGGCTCGAACAGCTCGAGACGGATCAGCAGTGCCAGCACGCCGCCAGACAGCAGCATGGTGAACGAGAACAGCAGGTACAGCGTGCCGATGTCCTTGTGGTTGGTGGCAAACAGCCAACGGCGCCAGCCATGCGGTTGATCGTGGTGATCGTCATGCGCGTGGTCGTGCGGGTGGGCGAGCGCGTCCGGGGTAGCAGTACTCATCGCGAAAACTCCTGAAATCCTGTTCAACCTGCGGCGCGGTCGCCCGCGGCGCTGGCCTGCTTGGCAGCGGGCTTGTCTTCCGTCTTGGGCGCGGCGTCGCCGCTCGCGCCAGGTGCGCCGCCGCCTTCGCGGAACTTGCCGGCACGCGCATTCACGAAATCGCTCGGTTGAATCACTTCACCCGTCTTGTTACCCCAGTTGTTGCGGGTGTAGGTCATGACGGCAGCGAGCTCGGTATCGGAGAGGTGCTTCCACACCGGCATGGCACCCTTGCCTTCCAGCAGGATATGCATCTGGCCTGCGTCCGGGCCATTGACGATCTTGGAGCCGTCGAGAGCCGGGAAGGCGCCGCCGCCCTTGCCGTTAGGCTGGTGGCAGACCGCGCAGTTGGCGGTGTAGACCTTCTCGCCACGGGCCTTGAGCTCGTCCAGGGTCCAGGTCTTGTTGGGATCGTCCGCCTTGGCTGCGAGCTCCTTCTTCTTGCCGTCGACCCACTTGGCGTAGTCGGCGTCGGAGACGACGCGCACGACGATCGGCATGAAGGCGTGTTCCTTGCCGCACAGCTCTGCGCACTGGCCACGGTACACGCCAACCTTCTCGGCCTTGAACCAGGTGTCGCGCACGAAGCCGGGGATGGCATCCTGCTTGACGCCGAAGGCCGGGATCATCCAGGCATGGATGACGTCATTGGCCGTCAGCACCATGCGGACCTTCTTGTTCACGGGCACCACCATCTCGTTGTCCACCTCCATCAGGTAGGTGTTCGACTTGGGGGCCTCGTTGTTGATCTGCTCGCGCGGGGTGGTCAGGGTGGACACGAAGGAAATCCCCTCGCCGTCGCCCTTCAGGTAGTCGTAGCCCCACTTCCACTGGTAGCCAGTGGCCTTGATGGTGAGGTCGGCGTTGGTGGTGTCCTTCATCGCCACGACCGTCTTGGTGGCGGGCAGGGCCATGCCGATGACGATCAGGAAGGGGATGATGGTCCAGATCACCTCGACGGTGATGCTTTCGTGGAAGGAGGCCGACTTCGCGCCCTTGGACTTGCGGTGCGTGAACACGGAGTAGAACATCACCGCGAACACGCCGATGAAGATCACGGTGCACATGATCAGCATCATCCAGTTCAGCCAGTGAATCTGCTCGGCGATCTTGGTGACCGGCTCGGTCAGATTGAGCTGTCGCACGGCGGGGCCACCTGGCATGTCTTCCACTGCCAGGGCTGCATGGCCGGTGAGCAGGGACGCCCCCACCAGACACGCTGCGGATGCCTTCTTCCACATTTTCATTTGTTATCTACCCATTTTACAGATTCAAATCTGTGACCCGCCCGCCCCCGCTGCCTCTCAGAGGCAACGCAAAGCCGATGCGAGCTCCTGCGCGAACTTTCGCCGCTTGTACGGGTCCAGAAAACACCCCACCCGCACAGCGCTCTTGCCCGAGCGCAGCAACACCAGCGCCCGTAATGATTCACCCGGTTCAACCCGCACCCATAGCGGGTTGAATTCATGCCGTGTCAGCTGCCCTGCACTGACCGAAACCACTACCAGCCTGCCGTCGACGAGGCTGATGCGCTCGTAGTCCGACGCATGCCGCCCGTGCACCAGCAGGGCGATGCCAAGCCCCAGCAGTTCCAGCCCGGCAAAGGGAAGCACGAGCCATGACCCTCGCCACGCGAAGAACAAAGCGATGGCGAGCGAAACACTGACGATTGAGAGGTAAAACCAGCCAACCTGGCGCGGAGACAGCGAACAATTCCGCTTCATCAGCCAGTCTTTGTCCGGCGGGCCAAATCCGTCGGAACTGCCGCCGGATTTGTCTTGCGCCGTCTGGAGTGCGATACCCAAGTCTTGCATCGCCAACCTTGCATCGCCAACTACTCTGCGCTGGATGCACGCCTGGACGATTGCGCCTGGGACGCACCATTGAAGTGCGATTTCGGGCAAATTGTGCCAGGGAGACCACTGCGACAAACTGGCGCATTATAGGGCGCTTCGCCTACTCGGACAAGGCCGCTACTTGACCAAGGGGCTAGCGCGCGACAAGTTTTTGTGCATCGGCACGGTGCCAGCCACAGGCCGCTTGACTGCGCCGCCGATGCGTGCAGCAGCGCCGCGGACGTTACTTGCGCTGCCGCGCGCGCCCGATCTTGTCGAGCGGAACCACAGCGTGGCCGAGCGCATCGACAGCCTGCTTGCCGCGCGGCGCCAGCTTCCACGCATGCCCGTAGACGATCTCGAACGTAAGCGGGATCAGCCCCTCGGCATTGCGCTGGCGCTCCAGCGCAGCCAGCAGCGCCGCAAGCCAGCGGCGCCCGCGCAGCCCTCCCTGGCTCGCGCCAGCCGGCAGGCGCAGCCCGCCGAAGGCCTGCACTTCGCGCAGCAGCGTGCGCGGCGACTCATAGGTGATCGTCAGGGTCTCCATGTCCATCACGGGCGTGGACCAGCCGCTGTGCACCAGCATGTCCCCGATATCATGCATGTCGACGAAGCGCAACGTGTGGGCGTCGCCATCCACTTCGGCAAAGGCGGCGCGCAATTGCGCCAGCGTATCGGGCCCGAACAGCGAGAACAGCACCAGGCCTTCGTCGCGGGTGACCCGGTGCCACTCCGGGAACACCCGGTGCGGCTCGGGGTGCCAGTGCAGCGCCAGGTTGGACCACAACAGGTCGAAGCTGGCCGGGGCGAAAGGCAATGTGGCAAGATCGCCCTGCACCAGGTCGAAAGTCGGGCGCTTGCCAAGCAGGCGCCCCAGCCATCCGGACTGGCGCTGGGGATCGCGCTGGGCGGCCTCGCGCAGCATGGCGCCGGAAATATCCATCCCGGCGATCTGCGCATCCGGGTACTGGGCGCGCAGCGCGGCCAGGCCGCGCCCGTGGCCGCAGCCGATATCGAGCGCGCGCGCCGGCGCCAGCCGGATCATCTGCATGCGTTCCTGCATGCGCTGGCCGATCTCGCCCAGCAGGAAGTCCAGCTGGCCGAATCCGGCGCTGTGCCGGTCGAAGGCGAGGCGGGTCAGCCGCGTGGGCGGCAAATAGGCATCGGGGGAGTCGGCGTCATGCAGGGACACGGTCAAACCAGGCAACAAGAAACTAAGAATGAGGATGACGGCCGGCGTGAAGCGGCCGTCGGGCATACGGTGCGCGCGCCGGCGGGCGCCGCAACAGGATCGCAAGTATACGCGCCCACCGCCGGGCCTGCCGCCGACGGCCCCGACGTGCCGCATGCGGCAGTTGCGCCCGTGCCGTGCCCGCAGGCGCGCCCGGGCGAAAGCGCGCTGCGCCATCACGCGCGGCGCTTGCTGCGCACGCTCCTGCCAGCGGCTTGCGCACTTTGCGGCACCGTGCAGGACGAAACCGTCTGCGCAGGTTGCGCGCTGGAGTTGCTGGCGCCGCTGCCGCGTTGCCGCTGCTGCGCCCGGCCGCTCGGGCGCTCCGCCGGGCCAGGCGCAGCCTCGCTCTGTGCCCAGTGCCGCTACGAGCCGCCGCCTTTCGACGACGCGCTGGTGCTGGGCGACTACGCCCGCCCGCAGGACGGCCTGGTGCTGGCCTTGAAGTTCGGCGGCGTGCTGCCGCTGGCGGACTGGCTTGGGGGCGAACTGGCGCGCCGCTGGCAGGCCGAGTCCGGCAGATCCGGCCTGGCCCTGCCCGATGTGCTGGCGCCGATCCCGCTGTCCGCGCAGCGCCTTGCCGAGCGCGGCTTCAACCAGTCCTGGGAAATCGCCCGGCCGCTGGCGCGCCGGCTGGGCGTGCGCGCCGCGCCAACGCTGCTGGCGAGGTTGCGCGACACCCCGGCCCAAGCCACGCTGGACCTGCCCGCGCGGCAGGCCAACCTGCAGGATGCCTTCGGCCTCGGGGCCAGCCATGACGTTGTAGGCCAGCATGTCGGCCTGGTCGACGATGTGATGACCAGCGGCGCCACCTTGGGCGAAGCGGCACGGGTCCTGAAGGCCAACGGCGCGGCGCGCGTGACGCTGGTGGTCGCCTTGCGCACGCCGGGCCCGGCGTGACAGCCGGCGCCCGGCAGGGTAAGCTGCCCAGCGTTTCACGGCTGCGGCGCCCCTGGCC
>NZ_JBXASU010000131.1:0-15423 GCF_058809705.1 Cupriavidus sp. MPR-AND1C
TCCCCGATTCCCCGATTCCCCCTTGCTCCGGGCCGCTCTTGAAGCGGCTCGCCAGAAAGCCTCGCCTTGCCCGACTCCGAAGACCTGCCCGCCGCCACCGTAACGTCAGATCCGTCTGATCACGCCGCTACGTCCGACATGCCCGACACGCCTGACTCGCCCGAAGCACCGGCGGCCAGCGCTGCCGGGCCGGCCGGTACGGCGGCTTCACACGCCGCCCAACTGGCCACCATCTTTGCCGAGACCGGGACCCTGGCCACCGGCATCGAGGGCTATCGCCCGCGCGCGGCGCAAGAGCAGATGGCCGCCGCCGTGGCCGGGGCGATCGAGCGCGCAGACACGGTCATCGTCGAGGCCGGCACGGGCACGGGCAAGACCTTCGCCTACCTGGTTCCGGCCATGCTCTGGGGCGGCAAGGTGATCCTCTCCACCGGCACCAAGAACCTGCAGGACCAGCTTTTCCTTCGCGATATCCCCACGGTGCGCAAAGCGCTCAATGTGCCGGTGTCGGTGGCGCTGCTCAAGGGGCGGGCCAACTACCTCTGCCATTACCACCTGGAGCGGGCCGAGATCCAGGGCCGCCTGGCTTCGCGCCAGGATGCCGCCTGGCTGCGCGAGATCGCCCGCTTTGCCAAAGTCACGTCGTCGGGCGACAAGGGCGAGCTGGCCTCGGTGCCGGAAAACGCGCCGGTCTGGCAGCTGGTCACCTCGACCCGCGACAACTGCATGGGCACGGAGTGCCCGAGCTACAAAGAGTGCTTTGTGATGCGCGCTCGCAAGGAAGCGCAGCAGGCGGACATCGTGGTAGTCAACCACCACCTGTTCTTTGCCGACGTGGTGCTGCGTGACACGGGCATGGCCGAGCTGCTGCCAGCTGCCAATACGGTGATCTTCGACGAAGCGCACCAGTTGCCCGATACGGCGACGCTGTTCTTCGGCGAGAGCCTGTCTACCAGCCAGTTGCTGGAGCTGGCGCGGGACACCGTGGCCGAGGGCCTCTCGCACGCGCGGGACGCCGCCGACTGGGTGCGGATCGCGGCCCCGCTGGAGCGCGCCGCGCGGGACCTGCGCCTGGCCTTCACCCGGGACAATTCCCGCCTGGCGGTGAGCCAGATCGAGGCGGACCCCCGCATCGGCAAGCCATTCTTCGAGACCCTGGACGCGCTCGAAACCGCGCTGGCAGAATTCGTGACCCTGCTGGAAAGCCAGGCTGAACGTGCCGAGTCGTTGGAGCAGTGCCATCGCCGCGCGGTGGAGCTCGACCAACGCCTTGCCGCCTGGCGCAACGATGCCAAGGCGGCGCCACCGCCCGCCGCTGTGGAGGGTGATGAAAAAGCCCCGGCCAGCACGGCCTTCGGGCCGGAAACCGTGCGCTGGGTCGAGGTGTTCTCCCAGACCGTGCAGCTGCACCGCACGCCCCTGTCGATCGCGCCGATCTTCACCCGCCAGCGCGAAGGGCACCCGCGTGCCTGGATCTTCACCTCGGCTACGCTATCCGTGAAGGGCAATTTCACGCACTATGCGGCTCAGCTTGGCCTGGACAAGGACAAGTCGCTGACGTTGCCCAGCCCGTTCGATTACGCCACCCAGGGCTTGCTCTACGTGCCGCGCGACCTGCCGGCGCCGCAGTCGCCGCAGTTCACCGACGCCGTGGTGCAGACCGCGCTGCCGCTGATCGAGGCCGCCGGCGGCCGCGCTTTCCTGCTGTGCACCACGCTGCGGGCAGTGCAGCGCGCCTCCGACCTGCTGTACGAGGCCTTTGCCGAACGCGGCCTGGAGCTGCCCTTGCTGGTGCAGGGCCAGGCCAGCCGTACCGAATTGCTGGATCGCTTCCGCGAGCTTGGCAATGCGGTGCTGGTGGGCAGCCAGAGCTTCTGGGAAGGCGTCGACGTGCGCGGCGAGGCGCTCTCGCTGGTTATCATCGACAAGCTGCCGTTTGCCCCGCCCGACGACCCGGTGCTGGCGGCGCGCATGGAAGTGCTGCAAAAGAAGGGGCTGAGCCCGTTCGCCGTGCATCAGCTGCCGCATGCCGTGATCACGCTCAAGCAGGGCGCGGGGCGGCTGATCCGCTCGGAATCCGACCGTGGCGTGCTGGTGATCTGCGATACCAGGCTGGTTGAAAAGCCCTACGGCCGCCAGATCTGGCAGAGCCTGCCGCCCTTCAAGCGCACGCGCGAGGCCGAGACGGTGGTCCACTTCCTGGAGTCGCTGCGCAATGGCGAAAGCGCGCCGGCGGCTGGCGACGCAGGAGGGGAAGCCGCGCCCGATTGACCGCCTGGCGCGGGCGGCTGGCCAACAAACAAAAAACCCGATCTTCCGATCGGGTTTTTTGTTGCCGGCGCAGTTGCCAGCGCACTCAGGCGCCGTGCCTGACGTTCAGAACACTTCCCACCAGGACTTGTCCTTGCGGCGTTCCCCGTACTTGATGTAATCGCTGTTGGGGAAGTTCTTTTCCATCACGCGGGCGGTATCGTCGCGCAAGTCCTTCATGCCCAGCGAATCGTACGAGCGGATCATGATGTACAGCGCTTCCTCGTTGGCCGGCGCGCCGTCATAGTCCTTGAGCGCCTGCTGGGCCCGGTTTGCGGCGGCCAGGTAGGCGCCACGGCGGTAGTAGTAACGTGCCGCATGGACCTCGTGCTGGGCCAGCGAGTTCACGATGTATTGCATGCGCGCGGCAGCATCCGTCGTGTACTTGCTGTCCGGGAAGCGCGTGACCAGCGTGTTGAAGGCGTCATAAGCAGCGCGCGCGGCCTTGGGGTCGCGCTCGCTCAGGTCCTGACCGGAAAAACGGCCAAGCCAGCCCAAATTGTCATTGAAGTTGATCAGGCCCTTCAGGTAATAGGCATAATCCACGTTCGGGTGATTCGGATGCAACTGGATGAAGCGGTCGACCGAGGCAAGCGCGGCGGCGGTTTCGCCGTCCTTGTAGTTGGCGTAGGCGGTATCGATCTGTGCCTGCTGGGCGAAACGGCCGAAGGGATAACGTCCCTCAAGCTTCTCGTACAGCTTCACAGCTCGGGGAAAGTCGCCGGAATCTAGTGCGTCCTTGGCTTCCGAATATAATTTGTTAGCCGACCAGCCGGCAGTTTCGTCTGGTTGATCCGACAGCAGGCCGCACGCCGATAGCATGACGCAGCCGCCTGCGAGCAGAATCGCTCCAATTCTTGCGCGCCAGCTGGCGCGCTTCATGCTCATCAATTGCATGGGCAACGTATCCCGGATGAAAAATAGCGTCAAGCATTATAGCCCAAGCCCCTTGTCGGAAACCGCCGCCAAGGGCATCGAGCAGCAAGCTGCCGATTCACCCGACATCTTGAACGAGGTGGAGGACCTGGAAGACCTGACCGATGTGGCCGCGCTAGGCGGCCTGGAGGCAGGAGCGGAGGCATCTCCAATCGAGTTGGAAATGCAGCCGGTAGAGATCGAAGTCGATGGTGCGTCACACGGCGAGCGCCTCGACAAGTTGTTGGCACGTCACCTCAGCGGCTTCTCGCGCAGCCGCCTGCAGCAATGGATCGAGAACGGGGCGGTGCTGGTCGACGGCGAGGTGCGCCGCTCCAAGTCCTCCGTGCAGATGGGCGAGCGCGTCGTGGTCCGTCCGCAGGCGGCGGCAGAATCGCGCGCCTTCGTGGCCGAAGACGTGCCGCTCAACGTCGTGTATGAGGACGCCACGCTGCTGGTCATCGACAAGCCCGCCGGCCTGGTGGTGCATCCTGCCGCCGGCAACTGGGGCGGCACGGTGCTAAACGGCCTGCTGCACCGCTACCCGGAGGCCGCAAGCCTGCCGCGCGCGGGCATCGTCCACCGGCTCGACAAGGAAACATCGGGGCTGATGGTGGTGGCCCGCACGCTGACCGCCCAGACCGACCTGGTGCGCCAGCTTCAGGCGCGTACCGTCAAGCGAAGCTACCTGGCGCTGGTGTGGGGCGTGACGCCCGAGTCCGGCACCATTGATGCGCCGATCGGCCGCGATCCGCGCGAGCGGATCCGCATGGCGATCGTGCTCACCAACAGCGGCAAGCCCTCGCGCACCCATTTCCGTACCCTTGGCACGGTGCCGCTCGGGCGCGGCCATGTCTCCATGGTGATGTGCCAGCTCGAAACCGGCCGCACCCACCAGATTCGCGTCCACTTCGAGTCGATCGGCCATCCGATGGTGGGCGACCCGGTCTATCACCGCGCCGCCACCCAGCGCGGCCAGCGTCCGGCCATCAAGGCACCGCTGCCGGTGCCGCTGACGCGCCAGGCGCTGCACGCCTTCCGGCTTGGGCTGGTGCATCCGGCCACCGGCAAGCTCGTATCCTGGGAAGCGCAGCCGCCCGATGACTTGCAGGCGCTGATCGAAGCGCTCGACTTTGACCGTGCCGGCGACGAAGACGAGGACGACGGCTGGACCGAAGGCGAGGACGGCGCATGGGAATACGGCGATGACGACTGAGGCGCCTTGGCTAGTTCCCGACTGGCCGGCTCCGGCGCGGGTGCGCGCGTTGTCCACCACCCGCCAGGGCGGCGTCAGCGAGGCTCCCTACGGCCTGGTTGACGGCAGCCCGGGCGGGCTGAACCTTGGCACCCATGTGGGCGACGAAGCCGCCGCGGTCGCGGCCAACCGCTCACGGCTGGCCGCGCGGCTGCCGGCCGTGCCAGGCTGGCTGGAGCAGGTGCATGGCTGCGCGATCGCCACCGAGGACCAGTTTGCCGCCGATGGCGTGGTTCCACAGGCGGACGCCAGCATTGCCACGACCGCTGGCCGGGTCTGCGCCGTGATGACCGCCGACTGCCTGCCCGTGCTGCTGTGCGACCGTGCCGGCACGGTGGTTGGCGCCGCGCACGCCGGCTGGCGCGGGCTGTGTGGCGGCGTGATCGAGGCAACCCTGGCGCATATGGGCAAGCAGGTTGGCAAGCAAGCTGGCGCGCAGGCGCAATGGCTGGCCTGGCTCGGGCCGGCCATCGGCCCGGATGCCTTCGAGGTGGGCGCCGAAGTCCGGCAGGCGTTCCTGGCTCAGGCGCGGCCTGACGAGACGGCGCAGGTGGACCTTGCCTTCCGTGCCGGCGCAGGCGGCAAGTACTTCGCCGACATCTACGCGCTGGCCCGCATCCGCCTGGCCCGCGCCGGCTGCACGGCGGTGTACGGCGGCGACGCCTGCACCGTTGGCGATGCGCAGCGCTTCTACTCCTACCGGCGCGACGGCGTCACGGGGCGCATGGCCAGCCTGGTCTGGCTGGCCGCCTGAAACGTTCCTGGCGTCAATCCCGGGCAGGCGGCTGCTCCGGCCCCGCGGATTCTGCGGGTGCCACGGAACTGGAGGGTGCCGGCGCGCTCTTCGCCTGCCTCGCTTCCTCTGCCTTGCGCCGGCGCAGGCGCCCCGGGGTGCCCATGATGTACACCAGGATCGCCACCGGGAACAGGCCGTAAAAGACGAATGTGGCCAGTCCCGCGATCACGGTATGTTCGGTAATGGCCATCATCAGGACCACATACAGCCAACCGATTGCAACGATGTACATCAGAAAGTCATCCTTCTCTGGCAAGCTGGCCCCGTGGCCGGAGTGGCGCCAACGGGAAGCTCGCAGGTTCGCGCTGAGCGCATTTTGCCGTTAGCGCCGGTCCACGCATCTTTCCGCATTGACAGGCATAACATTGCAAGGCAACAATGGCCTCGAATGCACTGCAAGGCTGTGTGCTGGCAGGCATTCGCAGGCTCCGCCGGGACGTTCAGGTCCGCGGCGCGGCGTGTCCGGCAAGCATACCGCAGACGTCACCAGCCGAGGGCGTCAGCACGGGGCCGGTTCCGAGGCTGGCGATGGGGGAGAGCCCCGCGGTGGTGGTACGCCGCCCAGCCAGCTTTCAAATAAGTGACGGCAGAGAGACGAAAGAACATGGCAACCGGCAAAGGTGCGACAGCTTCCACCAAGGAAGACAAGTCCCAACCGTTTTCATTTGCTTCGGGGCCATTTGATCCAGCGACATGGCTGGAATGGTCCCGTCAGGCACAGGCTAACGGTGCGACGACCCAGCAGGGCATGCCTAGCATGCCATTTATTCCCGGTTTCGAGGCATTGAAGGGTTCCGCCATGGCGGGCGTGAAAATCGCGCCCGATCAACTGGCCGACATCCAGCAACGCTACATGAAGGACTTCACCGCGCTCTGGCGAAGCATGGCCGAGGGCGGTGCCAATCCCGCCACGGCCCTGGCCGATCGTCGCTTTTCCGGCGATGCCTGGCGCAGCAGCGCGGCGTTTCACTACGCCGCCGCTTTTTACCTGATCAATGCGCGTGCCATGAATGAGCTGGCGGGCGCGGTCGAGGCCGATGCCAAGACCCGCCAGCGCATCCGTTTTGCGATCTCGCAATGGGTCGACGCCATGTCGCCGGCCAACTTCCTCGCCACCAATCCGGAAGCGCAGAAAAAGCTGATCGACTCCGGCGGCGAATCGCTGCGGGCCGGTGTGCGCAACATGCTCGACGACCTTGGCCGCGGCAAGATCTCGCAGACCGACGAATCCGCCTTCGAGGTGGGCCGCAACGTGGCCGTGACCGAAGGCGCGGTGGTCTATGAGAACGCCTACTTCCAGTTGCTGCAGTACAAGCCCGCCACCGACAAGGTGTTTGCGCGCCCGCTGCTGCTGGTGCCGCCTTGCATCAACAAGTACTACATCCTCGACCTGCAGCCGCAGACCTCGCTGGTGAACTACATGGTGGAGCAGGGCCATACCGTCTACATGGTTTCCTGGCGCAATCCGGACGCTTCGATGGCCGAGCTCAGCTGGGACGACTACATCGAACATGCCGCCATCCGCGCCATCGAAGTCACGCGCGAGATCAGCGGCCAGGACCAGATCAACGTGCTGGGCTTCTGCGTGGGCGGCACCATCGTCTCCACTGCGCTGGCGGTGCTGGCCAAGCGCGGCGAGCATCCCGCCGCCAGCCTGACGCTGCTGACCACGCTGCTCGATTTTGCCGATACCGGCGTGCTCGATGTGTTCGTCGACGAAGCCCACGTCAAGCTGCGCGAAAACACCCTGGGTGGTGCGGCGGGCACACCCTGCGCGCTGCTGCGCGGCGTGGAACTGGCCAACACGTTCTCGTTCCTGCGTCCCAATGACCTGGTCTGGAACTATGTCGTCGACAACTACCTGAAGGGCAATACGCCGGTCCCGTTCGACCTGCTGTTCTGGAACGGCGACGCCACCAATCTGCCGGGCCCCTGGTATTGCTGGTACCTGCGCCATACCTACCTGCAGAACGAGCTCAAGGTGCCGGGCAAGCTGACCGTGTGCAACGCGCCGGTGGACCTGGGCAGCATCGACGTGCCAACTTACATCTATGGCTCGCGTGAAGACCACATCGTGCCCTGGATGTCGGCCTATGCTTCCACCGCGTTGCTCAAGAACAAGCTGCGCTTTGTGCTGGGCGCGTCGGGCCATATCGCCGGCGTGATCAACCCGCCGGCCAAGAAGAAGCGCAGCCACTGGACCAACGACAAGCTCCCGGCTTCGGCGCAGGAGTGGTTCGACGGCGCCGCCGAGCATGCCGGCAGCTGGTGGCCGGACTGGGCGGCCTGGCTGGCCAAACACGCCGGCGCGCGCAAGGCGGCCCCCACCGACTACGGCAACAAGGACTACCGCGCGATCGAGCCGGCACCGGGCCGCTACGTCAAGGCGAAGGCATAGGATTTGTCCGGGCCGGCGCCCTGCGGGGCCGGCCCCTTTCACCCCTTATTTGCATCCAACTCGAGAGGACCTCCCAATGACTGACATTGTCATCGTATCCGCTGCCCGTACCGCGGTGGGCAAGTTCGGCGGCTCGCTCGCCAAGATTCCCGCGCCCGAGCTGGGCGCCATCGTCATCAAGGCTGCGCTTGAGCGTGCCGGCGTCAAGCCCGAGCAGGTCAGCGAAGTGATCATGGGCCAGGTGCTGACGGCCGGTTCCGGCCAGAACCCGGCGCGCCAGGCAGCACTGAAGGCTGGCCTGCCCGTGATGGTGCCGGCCATGACCATCAACAAGGTCTGCGGCTCCGGCCTGAAAGCCGTGATGCTGGCCGCCAACGCGATTGCCGCGGGCGATGCCGAGATCGTGGTCGCTGGTGGCCAGGAAAACATGAGCGCCGCGCCGCACGTGCTGCCGGGCTCGCGCGATGGCTTCCGCATGGGCGACGCCAAGCTGATCGACAGCATGATCGTGGACGGCCTGTGGGACGTCTACAACCAGTACCACATGGGCGTCACCGCCGAGAACGTGGCCAAGGAATACGGCATCACGCGCGAAGCCCAGGACGCGTTCGCGGCCGGTTCGCAGAACAAGGCGGAAGCCGCGCAGAAGGCCGGCAAGTTCGATGAAGAAATCGTGCCGGTGCCGATTCCCCAGCGCAAGGGTGACCCGGTGATGTTCGCCACCGATGAGTTCGTGCGCCACGGCGTCACGCAAGACGCGCTGGCTGGTCTCAAGCCCGCCTTCGACAAGGCTGGTTCCGTGACCGCCGCCAACGCCTCGGGCCTGAACGACGGCGCCGCCGCGGTGGTGGTCATGTCGGCAGCCAAGGCCAAGGAACTCGGCCTGACCCCGCTGGCCACGATCCGCGCCTACGGCACCGCCGGTGTCGATCCCAAGGTGATGGGCATGGGCCCGGTGCCCGCGTCCAAGCGCTGCTTGTCGCGCGCCGGCTGGAGCGTGGAAGAGCTCGACCTGATGGAAATCAACGAAGCCTTCGCCGCCCAGGCCCTGGCCGTGCACAAGCAGATGGGCTGGGATACGTCCAAGGTCAACGTCAACGGCGGCGCCATTGCGATTGGCCACCCGATCGGCGCGTCGGGCTGCCGCATCCTGGTCACGCTGCTGCACGAAATGAAGCGCCGCGACGCCCACAAGGGCCTGGCTTCGCTGTGCATCGGCGGCGGCATGGGTGTGGCGCTGGCTGTGGAACGCAAGTGACGATTTGCCGGGCTTGCCGCAGCGAACAAGCGCGCAGGCCGGTCTGAGGGGTGTGCCGGCGAGGGGGGGCTTCCCACCGCCGGCGTCAATAAGAACTAGCCATCAAGGAGTAGATATGACTCAGCGCATTGCATACGTAACCGGTGGCATGGGTGGCATTGGAACGGCCATCTGCCAGCGTCTGGCCAAGGATGGCTACAAGGTCGTGGCCGGTTGCGGCCCCAACTCGCCGCGCCGCGAAAAATGGCTCGAGCAGCAGAAGGCCCTGGGCTTCGATTTTGTCGCCTCGGAAGGCAATGTTGCCGACTGGGATTCGACCAAAGCCGCGTTCGACAAGGTCAAGGCCGAAGTGGGCGAGGTCGACATCCTGATCAACAACGCCGGCATCACGCGCGACGTGGTGTTCCGCAAGATGACGCGCGCCGACTGGGATGCCGTGATCGACACCAACCTGACCTCGCTGTTCAACGTGACCAAGCAGGTCATCGATGGCATGGCGGATCGTGGCTTTGGCCGCATCGTCAACATCTCGTCGGTCAACGGCCAGAAGGGTCAGTTCGGCCAGACCAACTACTCCACCGCCAAGGCTGGCCTGCACGGCTTCACCATGGCTTTGGCGCAGGAAGTGGCGACCAAGGGCGTGACCGTGAACACGGTGTCGCCGGGCTATATCGCTACCGACATGGTCAAGTCGATCCGCCAGGACGTGCTGGACAAGATCGTCGGCACGATTCCGGTCAAGCGCCTGGGCGCGCCGGAAGAAATTGCTTCGATCTGCGCGTGGCTGGCGTCTGAAGAGTCGGGTTTCTCGACAGGCGCGGACTTCTCGCTGAACGGCGGCCTGCACATGGGGTAACGAGCGGCAAGCCGTCCCTGGTTTTCCTGGACGGTTTCTTGTCTTGGGAAGGTCCTCTGCCGAGGGCCTTTTTCATTTCTGCGGCCGCTTGCGAGGCCTCTCACCCCGCAGCAATATTGCATCGCACACGCCGCACCGCACCAATGCGCGGGCGTGGCCCGGCATTGCGGGCCCCAAACACCCCGCAATCCTATGCCCCGTGCGGGTTTTCCTTAACGGGTCCGGCTTTCAATAGTGCCTTGTTGGGCATAGAATCAGGGCAGCGGCTAGCCCGCACCAAAATAGATCATGCGTTGCAGGTCAACACGTTGTATCCCCCGCTGGCGGTCCCTATTTGCGCACCGCACAGCATGCGGTGCAGCAGCATGCAACAGCGACGATAAAAGGATAGAGCACGATGGCTACCACCAAGAAAGGCGCAGAGCGACTGATCAAGAAGTATCCAAACCGCCGGCTCTACGACACGCAGACCAGCACCTACATCACGCTAGCCGACGTCAAGCAGCTCGTGATGGATACCGAAGACTTCAAGGTGATCGACGCCAAGTCCGGCGACGAGCTCACGCGCAGCATCCTCCTGCAGATCATTCTCGAAGAAGAGACGGGCGGCGTGCCGATGTTCTCAAGCTCCATGCTGTCGCAGATCATCCGCTACTACGGCCATGCGATGCAGGGCATGATGGGCACCTACCTGGAAAAGAACATCCAGGCCTTCATCGACATCCAGAGCAAGCTGGCCGAGAACTCCAAGGGCCTGTACTCGGGCGAGCCGTTCAGCCCCGATATGTGGTCCCAGTTCATGAACATGCAGGGCCCGATGATGCAAGGAATGATGAGCAACTACATCGAGCAGAGCAAGAACCTGTTCGTGCAGATGCAGGAGCAGATGCAAAGCCAGGCCAAGAACATGTTTGGCACGTTCCCGTTCAATCAGCCGGACAAGAAGTAGAGCCGGCGCACGCCGCGCCGGCCTGTTGCGCGTTCCCAATCCCCCGGGAACGCATGGAACCCTCGCGGCGCCGGCGTTCTTGCCGGGCTGGCGTGGAGGCGAATTCCCGGCGCACGCACGACCTTCCTTCGCCGATCGGGGCGATCGGTTAAAATCACGCACATTCGGGTAACGCGCGGAATCACCGCGGCCGCTACCCCTGTCAAATGTGGCGATTCATACAGCGGACTCGCCTGCACAGCGCGAATCCCAATGCCCTCCGCAATCCAAGACATTCGCCAGGCGCTCGCCGCCGAGGCCACGCCCGTTCCCATGGTGGGTTTGGCGTTTTCTCGTTTTCCGGCATCGACGCCACCTTTCGTATGAGCCGGCTGTTTCTTGCCCCCATGGAGGGGCTTGCCGATTACGTGCTGCGCGACGTGCTGACCGGCTCGGGAGGATATGACGGATGTGTGTCCGAGTTCGTCAGGGTGACGGGCTCTTTGCTTCCCGAGCGCGTCTACGAGAGGGACACACCCGAAATCCTCCACGGCGCCCATACCCCGGGCGGCACACCGATGGTGATCCAGCTGCTCGGGAGCGATCCTGAATGGCTGGCGGTCAATGCGGCCCAGGCAGCTACCGTGTCGCCGCATGGCATCGACCTGAATTTCGGCTGTCCCGCCAAAGTCGTCAACCGGCACGGCGGCGGGGCCATGCTGCTGGCGGACCCGGAACTGCTGAACCGCATCGTGTTGTCCGTTCGCGCCGCTGTGCCCGCGAACATCGCCGTGACAGCCAAAATGCGGCTCGGCGTGTCCGATACCGCGCTGGCGATCGACTGCGCCACGGCGCTGGCGGAAGGCGGCGCAGCCTCGCTCGTCGTGCATGCCAGGACGCGCGATCATGGCTACCGGCCTCCCGCGCACTGGGAGTGGATCGCGCGGATCGATGCTGCTGTGGACGTGCCCGTTGTTGCCAACGGCGAAGTCTGGACGGTAGCCGACTGGGAGCGGTGCCGGGCCGTCAGCGGCTGTGCCGATGTGATGATCGGGCGGGGCGCCGTGTCCGATCCGTTCCTGGCCTTGCGCATACGCGGGCTGATGGACAGGTCGGCATCCGGCGAAGAATGGCCGGCAGTGCTCCGTCATATCGCCGACTACCTGAAGAAACTGCAGGCTAAAGCTGAATGCCTTCATGAGCACGGGCGCGTCAAGCTGTGGCTCAGCTACCTGAAACGGACCTGGCCGCAGGCTGCCGAACTGCATGCGGCGATCCGGCGCCTGCATGATGCGCTTGCGATCCAGGCGGTGATCGAGAGCGCCCTGGCGGGCATGCCGGGGACATCACCCTCGTTGCAATAGGCGCGGGCGCTGGCGGAGCAGACGGGCGAGCGGCTCGGCCGCCACGAGGAGCAAGCGCTCTGGCAAGACCCCGAAACCGGATACACGCGCCGCGCAATGGCGGCATGCTGGAGTTCGAGGAAGGGGAGGTCACACATAGGCTGAACATGGGGGATTGCCTGCAGCTAGGCCTCCCGGCTTCCTGCACGTTTTCCAATCCGGGGGAGCAGGCCTGCCGTCTACGTGGTCGCATTGGTGTGCCGATAGCGGCTCCATCGGGCGGGTTCAGGCGTAGCATTGGTTGCCGATGACTCGCTGGTCGGCGTCGCGTTCGAGGCGCCTTTCAGCGGCGCGCAACGAAGGCCAGCAAATGCCAGTGCTTGGCCCTGCCAAGCGCGGTGCGTCCATCCCACTCATGTTCGTCGAGGCTGAGGACCTGCCAGCCGCGCAGCAGTCGCTCGGCTTCTTCGCGGGTATGGACCAACAGGCCTCGCTCGCGCCATGGGTCACGTTCGCCAAACAGGTGGCCGGCGAAAAGACCGCCCTGATCGAGAGCGTTCTCAATGCGCTGCCACAGGCCCGGGAAGGCCGGCGGGGCGCAGAAGGGCAAGGCGAAACTGGCGTTAATCAACTGGGCGGTGGGCAGGTGAAGGTCGTCGAAGCGCGCTTGCACGGTGTGCAGCCGTGGGCGATCGGCAACGCAGACCTGCGCCTCGAGAGCGGCCAGGGCCCGCGCTTCCACATCAATTGCCTGCACTCGCCAGCCACGCCGCAGCAACTCAAGGCTGTCACGGCCGGCGCCGCAGCCCAGGTCCAGCGCCAGTCCAGGCTCTCCCGTCCAGTGCTCCAGCGCCTGCAGCAGGCTCGGATGGGCGGGGGCGCCCCGGGTTTGTTGGTAGAAATCATGTTGTTTCATGGCTGGGTGCTAAGAGTGGATGTCTGCGCGCGCATCGTTCATAAGTCCATCGTGGCCGAGAGCATGAAGGTACGCGGTGCGCCCAGGGCCAAAGTTGTCGGCACCGATGTGTATTGGCTGGGACTCGATCTGACAGGTAGCCGGGCTGTCGAATTGAGAAGCGCAACTCAATGCGAGATCAATTTCTCCTTGGCGAGTTCCAGCGAGTCAAGGAAGGTGCGCATGGGCGTTTTGCCGTAGCGCAATCGCCCCTGATGCTCTCGCTGGTTGTTGTGCTGGTCAAGCCAGGCATCAAGATCGAGCTTGAGGCTGATTTCCTTCTGCTTGGTCTTGGACAGCGGAAACGGCTCTCCCGCCTTGGCGGCAGTTGCCGGCGCGCCAGCGGGTCGCAACAGGCCCCTTTGTCCTTGGCCCGGAACAGGACTGCGCTGGCATCGTGGATCAGCAGCATGCGCAGGTATCGTCGGCGCGCTTGCCATGCTGGAGGACGACGCCCACCGTGACACTTCGGCGTTGCGGATCAAGTCATAGGCGTTGCTAAACGCCAAGCCCACGCCGCCCGATGGGGAAATGTGACCTATGTTACACCTTCACGCCACTGCCCAGGTGCCAGGAAGAACGGGGGCAGGTTGGCTTCCGACGTGGACGTCGATGAGAGGGCAAGGGGGGCGCGCGTGATCGTTGCGCATAGCGTTTTGCCATGGACCGCTAGACGGACCTCGCAGGTGGCATTGCCCCGCGCGACAGCCTGAAGCCGCAAACGGGCTGCCATGTTCATGTCTGCCATGAGTCCCCGGCAAACTCCCGCGAGCGGTTAAAATGCGCGATTGGCTTTGAACCGCCGGGCGGCCATGTCCCGCCCTGCTCGCCCCACATTTGGAAGTAACCGTGAAAAACCCTTCAGAATCAACGACCAAGAAAGACCATATTCCAAATGTGGGATTCGTAAGCCTTGGATGTCCAAAGGCACTTGTGGATTCCGAGCAGATCATTACCCAGTTGCGCGCCGAGGGCTATGCCATCAGCGGCACCTATGACGGCGCCGACCTGGTGGTCGTCAATACCTGCGGTTTTATCGACGAAGCCGTGCAGGAAAGCCTGGATGCGATCGGCGAGGCACTGGCCGAGAACGGCAAGGTGATCGTCACCGGCTGCCTGGGCGCCAAGAAGAACGCTGCGGGTGAGGACATCATCACGTCGGTGCACCCGAAGGTGCTGGCCGTGACCGGCCCGCACGCGCTGGGCGAGGTGATGCAGGCCGTGCACACGCACCTGCCCAAGCCGCATGACCCGTTCATGGACCTGGTGCCGGCGGCCGGCATCAAGCTCACGCCCAAGCATTACGCCTACCTGAAGATCTCCGAGGGCTGCAACCATCGTTGCTCGTTCTGCATCATCCCCTCGATGCGCGGCGACCTGGTCTCGCGCCCGGTGGCGGAAGTCATGCTGGAGGCCGAGAACCTGTTCAAGTCGGGCGTCAAGGAACTGCTGGTGATCTCGCAAGATACCAGCGCCTACGGCGTGGACGTGAAGTACCGCACCGGTTTCTGGGACGGCCGCCCGCTCAAGACGCGCATGACCGAGCTGGTCGGCGCGCTGGGTGAGCTGGCTGCCAAGTACGGCGCCTGGGTGCGCCTGCACTACGTGTACCCGTACCCGCACGTCGACGAGATCATTCCGCTGATGTCGCAAGGGCACGTGCTGCCTTACCTGGACGTGCCGCTGCAGCACGCCCACCCGGACGTGCTCAAGCGCATGAAGCGCCCGGCCAACGCCGAGAAGACCATGGACCGCATCCGGGCCTGGCGCAAGATCTGCCCCGAGCTGACTATCCGCAGCACCTTTATCGCGGGCTTCCCCGGCGAGACCGAGGAAGAGTTCCAGACGCTGCTGGACTTCATCGCCGAAGCGGAACTGGACCGCGTGGGCTGCTTCGCCTATTCGCCGGTGGACGGCGCCACGGCCAACGACCTGCCGGGCGCCTTGCCCGACGAAGTCCGCGAAGAGCGCCGCGCGCGCTTCATGGAAGTGGCCGAGGAAGTGTCCGCCCGGCGCCTGCAGCGCAAGGTCGGCCAGACCCTGCGCGTGCTGGTCGACGAGATCAACCAGGACGGCGGCATTGGCCGCTCGTCGGCCGATGCGCCGGAGATCGACGGCCTGGTCTATATCGACCCGCCAGCGCAGGGCGCGCCGCGCTACAAGGTTGGCGAATTCGTCTCGGTGAAGATCACCGGCGCGGATGGCCACGACTTGTGGGGCGAAGTCTGAGGCTGGTGGCAGCCATCGGTCCGGATAGGTAAAAGTACGATCGTTCGTTTTGGCGAGCGCGCCGCTATACTGTGCGTTGCAACATCAGCCCAGGAGACACAAAATGACACGTGAAGTGGTGGTGGTAAGCGGCGTCCGGACCGCGATCGGTACCTTTGGCGGCAGCCTGAAGGATCTTTC
>NZ_JBXASU010000132.1:0-15411 GCF_058809705.1 Cupriavidus sp. MPR-AND1C
CCAGTACTCCCCTCCCGCCCTTGGCTACGTGAAGGGGGCCGTCTGGCTGCGCATCACCCTGACGCGCCCCGAGCAAGCCGCGCCGGTATGGTTGCTGGAGCTGCGCTCGGCGCTGCTGGACGACGTCACGCTGTTCGAGCCGCTAGCGGGGGGTGGATACGCGCAACGGGTGTCCGGCGACAGGCGGCCGGTGGCGGGGCGCGACGTGGATTACCGCAAGCCGGTGTTTCAGCTCGACTTGCCGGCGGACAAGCCGGTCACGCTGTATCTGCGCGTGCGCAGTACCAGCACGATGAGCTTTCCCCTGGTGGTGCGGTCGCCCGAAGCGTTCATTTCCTTTATCGGCACCGAGCTGCTTCTGTTTGGCTTGTTCTACGCAGCGCACCTGGTCTTGCTGATTACCAGCGTCTGGTTTTACTGGGTAACGCGTAATCTTTCCTTTGGCCTGTTCAGCCTGACTGTACTGGCCAATTTGTTCACCTCGCTGTCCGCCGAGGGCTTCACGTATCAGTATCTCCTGCCTGGATGGCCGCTGACGAGCGATGCCGTCTACGTGGTGAGCTGGTTTTTCGCCACGCCGCTTGGCACCTTGTTCACGGCGCACTACCTGGGCCTGTACGAGTCGCCATGGCGGCGTTGGGCGATCGGCTTTTCGCTGCTGGCCTGGGGCGTGGCGCTGGTCATGACGCCCTGCTTGCTGCTGGGCAACGTCTGGTGGATACGACCACTGGCGCTGCTCTGGGGCCTCATCACCATGGGCATACTGCTGATCGCTTCCGCGGTGATGACCTGGCGCGGCCAAAAGGCCGCGCGTGTGCTTTTGTTCGTCCTGGTTCTGCTCTTCGGCGGCACCGTGTTGCGCCTGGCGCGCAACGTCGGCGCGATCGATCCCGGCCCGTTCGTCGACAACGCCAACTACCTGGGCATGATGGCGTTCCTGCTCATCATGAATTCCGCCATCAGCTGGCGCTACACCGACATGCGCGCCGAAAAGGAGGCCGCCCAGGCCGAAGCCTTGCGCGTGGCCCGCCAGGCCGAGCGCGACCTGGAGGTCAAGGTCGCCTTGCGCACCCAGGCGCTCAGGAGCGCCATGGCGCAGGTGGAGGCGTCGCTGTCGCTGGAGCGGCGCGCGCAGGAGGAGCAGCGGCAATTCCTGTCCACGGTCTCGCATGAACTGCGCACGCCGCTGGCGGTGATCGATGCCACGGCGCAGAACCTGGACCTGGACGATGCCCACGATGACCCGCAGACCTCGGCCCGGTACCAGAAGATCCTGCGCGCCACGCAACGCCTGACCATGCTGCTCAATGACTCGCTGCATGAGGATGGCTTCGAATTGCTGCGGCATGGCTCCCGGCCGTCACCCACCCGCCTGGCGGACTTGCTGGAGGACGCCGCGGCGGCGGCGCAACTGCTGTCGGAGGGGCACCGGCTGGAGGTGGACGGGGAGCGCTTGCCAGAAACCTTCCCGTGCGACGCCAGCCTGCTGCGGCTGGCATTGCGCACGCTGGCCGACAACGCGGTGAAGTACACGCCCGCGGGCTGCCGGGTGGTCTTGCGGGGCCGGGAGGTGGCCGAAGGCGTGGAGCTGGAAGTGCAGGACAACGGTCCCGGCATCGAGGCGACGGACCTGCCGCGCGTATTCGAGCGCTTTTATCGCGGCCAGAATGCCGGCCAGAAACCGGGGACCGGGCTTGGCCTGTCGCTGGCCCGGCGCATGGTGGAAATGCAGGGTGGCACCTTGACCCTGGATAGTGCGCCCGGGCAGGGCTGCCGCGCCACGATCTTTCTGCCGTCGGCGCCGCAGGGCGTGCAGGCTCAGGCCAGCGCGATGGGCGCGGCGAACGTATAGCCCTTGCGGTGGGCGGTCTTGAGCGGCAATTCGCTGCCCGATTCGCTGCGCCAGCGTTGCCGCAGGCGGCTGACCATGGTCTCCAGCCGGCGCTCGTCGTAGCTCAGCCAGTCAAAGCCGAAGCCTTCGGCGATCTGGCGGCGATCGACGGGCTGGGTGGGATGGAGCGCCAGCATTTCGAGCAGCTTGCTCTCGTTGGACGAGACCGCCAGGCGGGCTCCCGCCGGCGCCACCAGCGTGCTGGCCTGCCGGTCGAGCCACCAGTTGGAGACGACGCGGCGGCTCAAGGCGCGCAGGATGGCGTCGAATTCGAGCAGCTTGACCGGCTTGACGAGATAGTGGTCCGCGCCGCCGTTCAGGCCGTGTAGCTTGTCCTGTGTTTCCCCGCGGGCCGTGAGCATGACGATGCCGCAGCCGGGGCGCTCCTTGCGCAGGCGGCTGGCCGCATCGAAACCCGTGCCATCGGGAAGCATGACGTCGATGACGGCGATATCCGCCTGCGCGGCCAGCGGCAGGAATTGCGCCAGGCTGCCGGCCTGGCTGACCTTCCAGCCGCGCTTTTGCAGGAAAGCCGCTATTTCCTCGCGCAGTTCGACCTCATCCTCGAGCAGGACCAAATTGCCCATTTCAAAACCTTGCAGCGGTTGCGTTCAATGATCGTGGCGAGGACGCGCCATGCTTGCCTGACAAGATTCAGGCGGCGTCAGCCCGGGCTCCACCACTTCTGGCCGTTACCCTGGGCACTAGTGCCCAGGGTGGCTTAAGCGGTATTACGGCCAGACCGGCAGGAATCTTTACCCCCGGGCGCTATCCCCGGCGCTATCCCCGGCGCTATCCCCGGCGCGTCGTGCCACGATTCAAGCCACCTCACCAAACGCCAAAAAACACACCCGCCTGCTTGTAAACATTGGTCTTGGCCGCGACTTCGTCGTTGCTCACCGTCGTGCGCGGCTTGAGCATGCAGAACCATTCCAGCAGGTGCAGCCGCATCGCCGAGCGGATGGCTTCGTGGCCGGCATCCTCGCCCAGGTCGAAGAACTCGTCCGGGTCGCGCTCCAGGTCGAACAGCTGCGGGCGGAAACCCTGCCAGTGCACATACTTCCAGCGCGCATTGCGCACCATCCACGCCCGGCACTCGCCCGGCTGCCGGCCCAGCGCGATCCGCGCGCCGCGATACGCGTAGTCCAGCTCCGACACCACGAAATCCCGCCACTGGCCATTGCCGCGCCCGCGCGTGAGATCGAGCAGCGAGCGGCCTTCCACGCGATGGTCGGCCGGCGGCAGGCCCAGCGCGTCCAGCACGGTCGGCACCACGTCCACGGCCGAGACCATGCGCGCGTCCGCGCTGCCGCGGGTGGCGTCGGCCTCGGCCGAGGGGTCGTAGACAATCAGCGGGATGTTCTGCACGGTGTCGTAGAACTGCTCCTTCTCGCCGAGCCAGTGGTCGCCCAGGAAGTCGCCGTGGTCCGCCGTGAACACGATCAACGTGTCTTCCCAGCGGCCCAGGCGCTCCAGTTGTTCCCACAACTCGCCCAGGCGATCGTCGATCTGCTGCACCAGGCCTTGATAGGCGGGACGCACCGTGTCCGAGACTTCGCTGCGCATGAAGTTGGCGCATTCTTCCTGCGTGCGGTACGCGTCGAGCACCGGATGCGGGTTGTCCAGCTCCGCCTCGTGGCGCTTGAGCGGCAGGCAGTCGTCCAGCGCGTAGGCCGCATGGTAGGGCGCGGGCGCCATATAGGGCCAGTGCGGCTTGACCAGCGACAGGTGCAACACCCACGGGTCGTCGCCGCGCGCGGCGATGTACTGCATTGCCTGGCCTACCGTATAAGCCGTCTCCGAATGTGCTTGCGCCACGCGCGCAGGCAGGCCGGCATTGCGCATCTGCCAGCCCGACACGATCTCGCCCTGCGCATTCTCGGCGCTGATCACGTAGTCCGTCCACGGGTCGGCGCTGTCGTAGCCTTGCTTGCGCAGCCACTCGGCATAAGCGCTGTGCGGCTCGGCGTGGTGGCCGTCATGGCGGTCGACTTCGACAAAGTGCCCGCTGCGCAGCAGCGTTTCCAGCTCGCTGCCGCCGTCGAGATGCAGACGCTTCATGTTGGCATTGTCGGGCATCACGTGCGTCTTGCCGGCCAGCGCCAGCGCACGGTGGCTGTCCTTCAGGTATTCGCCCAGCGTGACTTCGCCAACGGACAGCGGCACGCGGTTCCAGGTGGCGCCGTGGCTGCTGGGGTAGCGCCCGGTATAGAAGCTCATGCGGCTCGGGCCGCAAACGCCGGAGGTGACGAACGCCTTGGTGAAGCGCACGCCGCGTGCGGCCAGGGCGTCGATGTGCCTTGTGCGCAGCGTGGGGTGGCCGTAGCACGCCAGGTGGTCCTGGCGCAGCTGGTCGCACATGATGAAGAGGGTGTTTCTGGTGGGCATGGCTTTGTCGATGCCGGTCGGGCCGCTGACCTGATCGGCATCAATTTTATAAATAACGTGATGTAAATTTTTTCTTATTCAATCCATGTAAAAAATAACATTCATGAAATGAATAAATGTGATGGAATGTGACGTGGTGTTTTTAGTCTCCGGTATAGCCAGAGGCCTTGACCACGGGTCCCCACCGCCCGGCATCCGCCGCCAGCACCTTGCCGAACTGCTCCGCGCTCCCGGTTTGCGGCTCCAGCCCCAGCTTCAGGAACCGCTCCTTCAGATCCGCCGACTGCATCGCATGCACGATCGCTGCATTCAGCCGGTCGATCGTTGCCCTCGGCACGCCGGCCGGCGCGAGGAACCCGTAGCGGCCAAGCCCTTCGATGTCCTTGTAGCCAAGCTCGGTAAACGTGGGCACATCCGGCAATGCCACCGAGCGCTGCGTCCCTGAGCTCGCCAGGACGCGGATCTTGCCCGCGCGATGCATCTCGGTGAGATCGGCGAGCGTATCGACCGAGGCCGGCACCTGCCCGCCCACCAGCGCATTCATCAACGGTGCCGAGCCGTTGAATGGCACGTGCAGCATCTCCACGCCCACCTGCTTGCCGATCAGCAAGCCAAAGAAGTGAGGAATGCTGCCTAGCGCTGGCGAGGCGTAGGAATTGTTCTTGGCCGGGCTGGCCTTGAGCCACTCGATGTACTCCTTCAGCGTCTTGGCCGGCGCGCCGGGGCCGGTGGCCAGGGCCAGCTGGAAGTTGGCGGTTTGCGCCACCGGCACGAAATCGCGCTGGATGTCGTAGTTCAGCTTGCGGTAGGTCAGCGGGGCGATGGTCATCACCGCGGAGTTGGCGACCACCAGCGTGTTGCCGTCGGCGGGCAGGGTGCGCGCATAGTCCATGACCAGGCGGCCGCCCGCGCCGGGCTTGTTCTCGATGACCACGGTTTGCTTGAGTTCCTCGCGCAGCTTGTCGCCGATGAGGCGGGCGGCCAGGTCGGCGGTGCCGCCGGCGGGGTAGCCCACCAGGATGCGCAGCGGGCGGTCGTTCTGGGCGCTGGCCGGCGCGCTGGCCAGGCACACGGCGGCCAGTGCGGTCATGGTGGCGAGGGTGGGGACTAGCGCGCGCAGCAGTTTGGCGGGTTTCACGGGTTCTCCTGTTGGTTCGGCATCGGCGGGAAGCCGGCCAATTTATCGATATGGGACGCGGGCGCCAAAGAAGGATTTCGCGCATGGATGCGCGCGTTTCGTTCCTGGGCGCATGGCTGCCCGGCCGTACCCCGGCGGATGCGCCTGGCACGCGGCCCGCCGGTTCTCATGCAGCGGCACAGACGCTAACACCCGGCCATATAATTGACAAAATCAACTAAATTTGCGGGTGCGGCATGAACGGCAACCAGGCGGGCGAGCAGGCGCAGGCACAGGCGGGCCGGGAGCGGGACGCCGGCGAAACGCTGCAGCATCCCGCCAGTCTGGCGGACTTCCTCAATTACCGCCTCTATCACCTGACCCGCGTTGCCCTGCAAGCCAGCGGGCATCACCTGCGCGCCGCGGCCGGGGTGAGCCGGCGCGAGTGGCGCATGCTGGCCTTCCTCGGCGAGCAGCCGGGCACGCGCCTGACGGAGCTGGCGCAAAGCGCCGGGCTGGACAAGGTGCTGGCAAGCCGCGCCGTGCACGCCCTGATGGCGCGCGGGCTGGTGCAGCGCGCCACGCGCGAGCAGGACAAGCGGGCGGCGGCGTTTGCCCTGAGCGAGCAGGGCGAGGCGGTCTACCAGCTTGCCTTTGCGCAGGCCCAGGCCTTCAACGCCCGCCTGGCTGCCTGCCTGGATCCGGAGGAGGCTCGGGTGCTGGCGCGTTGCCTGTCCAGGCTGCACACGCAGGCCGAGGCCTTGCTGGCGCGGGCGCAAGCGCTGCCCAGCAGCGTACCCGCGCCTGCGCAACCAGCGCAGAACTGGTGGCGCCAACCGTAAGGTTAGGCCGGCCGCTTCCGACTGCACCTGCTGGCTTCGGAGTCCTACACTTGTAGACTTGGAGTCAGCGCGTGCCCTGCCTGGAGCCTGCCATGCCGCTTGTCCGTCGCTTTCCTGCCTGCTTTCCTGTTCGCTTTCCTTCGCGATTGCGCGCCGCCGCCATTGCCGCGCTGCTTCCCCTGTGCCTGTTTGCCTTCCAGCACGCCCAGGCCGCGCGCCAGCCCCCGGCGCCGGCGCAGGAACTCACGCGCCAGGCGGTGACCGCCTACGACGCCGGCGCCTTCGATTCAGCCTTGCGGGATTTCGCCAAGGCGGCCCAGCAAGGCAACCGGCTCGCGCAGTACAACTACGCCATGATGCTGCTGCGCGGCGAGGGCACGCCGGTGCGCCAGCAGGAGGCGCTGATCTGGCTGCACCGCGCGGCCGAGAACGATATGACGCAGGCCCAGTTCACCTTTGGCGAGATGTACGAGCACGGCGAACTGGTGCCGCGCTCGCTGGAGTCCGCCAACCAGTGGTACCGCCGCGCGGCCGAAGGCGGCCACGTGCAGGCCCAGGTGGAACTGGCGACCAATTACTTCACCGGGCGTGGCCTCGCGCGGGACTACGGCAAGGCCTTCGAGTGGTACACGCGCGCCGCCACGGCGGGCGACGGCGGTGCCCAGTACATCGTTGCCAGCTACTACGAGCGTGGCGAGCCCGGCGTGGTCGAGAAGGACATCGAGCAGGCCAAGATCTGGTACGCCCGCGCCGCCGCGCACGGCGACCCCGGGGCGCTGGCCAAGCTGCGCTCGCTGATCGAGCAGGGACTGAAGGCAAAACAGGCGGGCGCCATGTAATGCTGCGGTAGCCTGGGCATGTTGCCATGCAAGGGCGGCCGCCGCCGGCCGCTATCCGGGGTGTGCCGCCGGGGGCGGTACAACTCTTGCTTGAGAGAACCACACAAAACCTGCGCCAATGGGAGGCACTAGTGGCAACACACGTCGCACTGAACCATGTCACCCACTACCGGTACGACCGGCCCGTGAAACTTTCACCGCAGGTGGTCAGGCTCCGTCCTGCCCCGCACTGCCGCACGCCGATCCTTTCGTATTCACTGCGCATCGAACCCGAGCAGCATTTCGTGAACTGGCAGCAGGACCCGTTCGCCAACTACCTCGCCCGGCTGGTGATCCCCGAGCCGACCACCGAGTTCAAGATCACCGTCGACCTGGTGGTCGAGATGGCGGTCTATAACCCGTTCGACTTCTTCCTCGAGCCCTACGCGGAGAATTTTCCCTTCACCTATGAGCCCGGCCTGGCTTACGAGCTGGCGCCCTATATGGTCAAGGGCGAACTGACGCCGCGCTTTGCCGCCTTCGTGCAGAGCATTCCGCGCGACAAGCAGACCACGAGCGATTTCCTGGTGGCCCTGAACCAGCGCCTGCAAGAGGACATCCGCTACCTGATCCGCATGGAACCCGGCGTGCAGACGCCGGAGCAGACGCTTGCGACGGGCGCCGGCTCGTGCCGGGATTCCGGCTGGCTGCTGGTGCAGACGCTGCGCCACCTGGGGCTGGCTGCGCGCTTCGTGTCCGGCTACCTGCTGCAGCTGGCGCCCGACGTGAAATCCATCGACGGCCCGAGTGGCACCGACGTGGACTTCACCGACCTGCACGCATGGTGCGAGGTCTACCTGCCGGGCGCGGGCTGGATCGGGCTCGACCCCACCTCCGGCCTGCTGGCCGGCGAGGGCCATATCCCGGTGGCATGCACGCCCGAGCCGGGCAGCGCGGCGCCGGTCAGCGGCGCGGTCGACAAGAGCGAGGTGACCTTCCACCACGAGATGTCGATCACCCGCATCTATGAATCGCCGCGCGTGACCAAGCCCTATACCGAGGCGCAGTGGCAGGCGGTGGCGGCCGTGGGCGCCGAGGTCGATATCCAGCTCAACGCGCAGGATGTGCGCCTGACCATGGGCGGCGAGCCGACCTTTGTCGCGGTCAAGGATCGCGATGGCGCGGAATGGAACACCGATGCGCTCGGCACCACCAAGCGCGCTTATGCCACCGAATTGGTGCATAAACTGCGCGCGCGCTATGGCAAGGGTGGCTTCCTGCACTTTGGCCAGGGCAAGTGGTACCCGGGCGAGCAACTGCCGCGCTGGGCCTTGTCGATCTGCTGGCGCGCCGACGGCCAGCCCTGCTGGCAGGACCCGTCGCTGTTCGCCGATGAGCGCGAGCCGGCCGACTATACCGAAGCCGACGCGCACCGCTTCCTCGATAGCCTGGCCAAGCGCCTCGGGCTCAACCCCGGCTTTGTGCAGCCCGGCTACGAGGACACCTGGTACTACCTCTGGCGCGAGCGCCGCCTGCCGGTCAACGTCGACCCGCTGGAGGCGCGGCTCGACGATGAGATGGAGCGCATGCGCCTGCGCCGCGTGTTCGATGGCGGCCTGGCGCGGCCCACCGGCTACGTGCTGCCGCTGCGCCGCACCGGCCTGGAAGATGGCCCGGCGCTGGCCGCCCACCGCTGGATCAGCGGGCCATGGTTCTTCCGCGACGACCGCATGTACCTGCTGCCCGGCGATTCGCCGATGGGCTACCGCCTGCCGCTGGATGCCCTGCCCTGGGTCAGCGAGGCCGACTACCCGTGGCAGTTCGACCAGGACCCGTTCGCGGCGCGTTCGCCGCTGCCCACCGGGGCGCAGCTGCGCGCGCAGTTGCCAGGGATTGCCGGCCAAGGCGCCGAGCCCGGCCAGGCGGCGGAGTTCCGTGCCAGCACCGCGGCTTATTCCGCGTCCGGCCCCGCGCCCGGCTCGGCCGCGGCAGCGCGTGCCGGGGCCAAGCCAGGGTCGGGTGCGATCGGCGGCACTGCCGCGCCCGCCGCCCTGGCGGCGGACCTGGCGCGCGTGCCCGGGCGCGGCGAATCCGCGGGCTGGATCACCCGTACGGCGCTGTGCGTGGAAGTGCGCCATCCCAGCCGTGCCGCCGGCCCCAAGGCCGAGAGAGCGGCCGCGGGCGACAAGCGCGGCATGCTCTACGTCTTCATGCCGCCGCTGACCGTGCTGGAGGACTACCTGGAACTGCTGGCGGCGGTGGAAGCCACCGCCGCCGGGCTGGGCGTGAAGATCGTGCTCGAAGGCTACCCGCCGCCGCGCGACGTGCGCCTCAAGCTGCTGCAGGTCACGCCCGATCCCGGCGTGATCGAGGTCAACATCCATCCGGCCGCCAACTGGGACGAACTGGTCGACCATACGGAATTCCTCTACCAGGCCGCCCACGAGACCTACCTCAGCACCGAGAAGTTCATGCTCGACGGGCGCCATACCGGCACCGGCGGCGGCAACCACTTCGTGCTGGGCGGCGCCACGCCGGCCGACAGCCCCTTCCTGCGGCGCCCCGATGTGCTGTCCAGCCTGATTGCGTACTGGCACAACCATCCCTCGCTGTCCTACCTGTTCTCGGGCATGTTCATCGGCCCGACCAGCCAGGCGCCGCGCGTGGATGAGGCGCGCAACGACCAGCTCTACGAGCTCGAGATCGCCTTTGCCGAGTTGCAGCACCAGCTCGACCGGCTCGGTGGCGCCGAGGGCGGGGTCGGCGCGCACATGCCGCCGTGGCTGGTTGACCGTGCGCTGCGCAATATCCTGATCGACGTCACCGGCAACACCCACCGCAGCGAGTTCTGCATCGACAAGCTCTACTCGCCCGACGGCCCCACCGGCCGTCTCGGCCTGCTGGAGCTGCGCGCGTTCGAGATGCCGCCGCATGCGCGCATGAGCCTGGTGCAGCAGTTGCTGCTGCGCGCGCTGGTGGCCCGCTTCTGGCGCGAGCCCTATCGCGGGCGGCTCACGCGCTGGGGCACGGAGCTGCACGACCGTTTCCTGCTCGGCACCTTCGTGCAGATGGATTTCGAGGACGTGCTCACCGAGATGCGCGAAGCCGGCTTCGCGTTCGACAATGCCTGGTTCGCGCCGCACTTCGAGTTCCGCTTCCCGCGCGTGGGCGAGCTCGCGGCCGGCGGCCTGTCGCTGACGCTGCGCACCGCGCTCGAACCCTGGCATGTGATGGGCGAGGAGGGCAGTGCCGGTGGCACCGTGCGCTACGTGGATTCGTCGCTCGAGCGCATCGAGGTGCGCGTGCTGGGCATGAACGACAGCCGCCATGTGGTCACCGTCAATGGCCGCGCGGTACCGCTGCAGCCCACCGGGCGCGTTGGCGAGTTCGTGGCCGGTGTGCGCTACCGCGCCTGGGCGCCGCCGTCTGCGCTGCACCCCACCATCGCCTCGCACGCGCCGCTGACTTTCGACGTTGTCGACACATGGATGGGGCGCAGCATCGGTGGATGCCAGTATCATGTTTCGCATCCGGGCGGGCGTAGCTATGAGACCTTCCCGGTTAATGCGTACGAGGCCGAGAGCCGGCGCCTGACACGCTTCTTCACGCTTGGCCACACGCCGGGCGTGATGCGCGTGGAACCGCCCCGGCGCAGCCTCGAGTTTCCGTTCACGCTGGATTTGCGACAACGCTGATCCGGCACGCCCTCAAAGCCGCGCCCGTGCCTCTTCAGCCGTCCCTGCCTTTTGATGAAACCGCCCCTGCCGTCGACGCGGTGATGCACCGCGCGCGGCCGGTGCCGCCCGGGCACCTTGATGAACTGGGGGCATGCGGGGACGGGTTGCGCGAGTCCTGGGCGCGCTTTTTCCAGATACTGGGCGAGGAGGGCATCGACGGCCTTGACCAGCAGGCCGCCGCCATGGCGCGCCAGATCCGCGACAACGGCGTGACCTACAACGTCTACGCCGACAACACGGACAAGGCCGGCGCGCGCGCCTGGGCGCTGGACCTGCTGCCCTTCCTGGTGAGCGAGGAGGACTGGCAGCGCATCGAGCGCGGCGTGGCGCAGCGCGCCGAGCTGGCCAACGCCATGGTGGCCGACATCTACGGGCCGCAGGCATTGCTGTCCAAGGGGTTGCTGCCGGCCGGCCTGGTCTTCGGCCATCCCGGCTACCTGCGCCCGCTCAAGGGCTACCAGCCGCCGGGCGGCAACTTCCTGCATATCGTCGCGGTGGACCTCGCGCATACCTTGGAGGGCGGCTGGACGGTGATGGCCCACCGCACGGACACGCCTTCCGGCATGGGCTACGCGCTGGAGAACCGCCTCATCATCTCCAGCCTGTTTGCCGATGCCTTTCGCGAGCTGCGCGTGCGGCGCCTGCCCGCCGCGTTCTCGCAACTGGTGGCCACGCTGGCGCAGCAGCCCGCGGCGCAGCCACCCGCGCCGGAGTCCGAGGACAACGCCGCCGCCACTGTCAGCAAGCACATCGTGCTGCTCACCCCGGGGCCCTATAACGAAACCTATTTCGAGCACACCTTCCTGGCCCGCTACCTCGGCATCACGCTGGTCGAGGGCAAGGACCTGACGGTGCGCAACGACGTGGTGTACCTGAAGACGCTGGCCGGGCTGGAACGCGTCGACGTGGTGCTGCGCCGCCTGGACGACGCCTATTGCGACCCGGTGGAGCTGCGCCAGGATTCCACGCTCGGCGTGCCCGGGCTGCTGCAGGCGATGCGCGCGGGCAATGTGCTGGTGTCCAACGCGCCCGGCTCGGGCTTCCTGGAGACGCCGGCCATCCACGGCTTCCTGCCGGCCATTTCCCGCGCGCTGCTGGGCGAGGAGCTGCTGCTGCCGGGCGTGCCCAGCTGGTGGTGCGGCGAGGCCACGGCGCGCGCGGAGGCGCTCGGGGAATTCACCGAAGCCTTCCTGATGCCAACCTACCCGCGCGGCATGGCGCAGCCGTGGGAAGGCCCGCGCCTGGGCATGGAGCGCGGGCTGCAGCGCCTGGCGGACTGGCGCGAGCGCATCGAGCAGGTGCCGGATCTGTTTACCATCCAGGCCGACCTGCCGCTGTCGCACGCACCACGCTGGGAAGGGCCGCATATCGGCTCGCGCGCCGCCATGCTGCGGGTCTATGCCATTGCCGACGGGCAGGGCGGCTGGCAGGTGATGCCCGGCGGCTTCACCCGGCTCGCGGGCGAGGGGCAGCCGGCGGTATCGATGCAGCTCGGCGGCTCCAGCGTCGACACCTGGGTGCTGTCGAGCCAGCCGGCGCAGCCGGGCGGCGCGCCGTCGCAGTTCCCCATGGCCGGCGCGGCGCGCGGGCGGGCGGCCAAGCCGCTGGCGGTATCCAGCCGCGCCGCCGAGAACCTGTTCTGGGCCGGGCGCTATGCCGAGCGCGCGGAAAACAACGTACGCCTGTGCCGCCTGGTGCTGGGCTCGATCGAAAGCAGCGACGACCGCGACGACAGCGCGCTCGACGTGATCGGCGAACTGGTGCTCGCCTGCGGCCTGCTGCCGACCGGCGCGCCGCAGCCGCGCGCCTCGCTGCGCGTGTTCGAGCGCAGCCTGGTATCCGCGCTGGCGGAAAGCACCGGCTGGACCAGCGTGGGCCAGAACCTGGCCAGCCACGTACACGCCGCCACCGAGATCCGCAACCGGCTGTCCAACGATCACTGGCGCACCATCCTGGCCGCCCGCAACGATTTCGGCGACGCCATGGAGGCGGCCTGCGCGGGCAGCCCCGGCAGTGCCGGCGACGCGGGCATCTACGACCGCCCGCGCGTGCTGGCGGCGCTGGATCACCTGTCCATGCAGCTCGCCGCCATCAGTGGCGCGCAGGGCGACCGCATGATCCGCGACGAAGCCTGGCGCCTGCTGTTTATCGGCCGCCATATCGAGCGCGTGGCCACGCTCTCGACGTTCCTGCGGGTGTTTGCGCACAACGGCGCGCTGCTGCACCGGACCTGCTTCGATCTGCTGCTGCACCTGTTCGACAGCACGCTGACCTTCCGCGCGCTGTACCCGGGCCGCTCCGATGTGCCCGCGCTGGTCGACCAGCTGGTGATCGAGCCCACCAATCCGCGCGGGCTCTACGGCTTGCTGGCGCGGCTGCGCGTCAAGCTCGGCCAGATCTCGCCGCCGGCCAGCCCGGCCGGCACCGGGCGCGTGCCGCTGCCGCAATGGCTGCCCACCGTGGAGACGCTGCCCGACTGGGAAACACTATGTCAGCGCGGCGCTGACGGGAAATACACCAATCTGGTGCGACTATGCGAGCAACTGACTGACATGATGGTGCAGCTCTCAGACGAAATCAGTGCGCGCTACTTCAGCCATGCCGGCATGGCCGGCACCCGCGTCGGGGCGCAACCATGAGCGCTGCCATGAATGCGACGATGAATGTGACGATGGGCCAGGCGCAAGGCGTTGCCGCGCCCGCGCCAGAGCGCGCGGCCAGCGTGCTGACGATTCATCACAAGACCATCTACGATTACTCCGCCCCGGTGGAGAACGCCCAGCAGCGCGCCGTGGTGTTTCCGGTGACCTGCCCGTGGCAGGCGGTGCACGCGCACAGCACGCAGATCGAGCCGCCGCCGTCGCACCAGCATGCGGACATCGACGCCTTCGGCAACCACGTGCTGTACTTCACCATCGACGTGCCGCACGACTACATGCAGCTCGCCTGCGAGAGCACAGTCAGCCTCACGCCGCGCTGGGCGTCGCTCGACCCCGCCGCCAGCATGCCATGGGAGACGGCCGTCGCCGCGCTGCGCTTTCGCGCCGGGCAGCCTTTCCTGCCGCAAAGCGAGTTCTGCTTCGCCTCGCCCAACGTGGCGCTGCATCCTGATCTCAAGGCCTACGCGCTCGCCAGCTTCGCGCCCGGCGTGCCGGTGGTGGCCGGCGCCATCGACCTGATGCATCGCGTGCACGCCGACTTCGAATACCAGACCACCGCCACCGAGGTCGATACCCCGGCGCTGCAAGCTTTCGGCCTGCGCAGCGGCGTGTGCCAGGACTTCGCCCAGGTCATGATCGGCTGCCTGCGCTCGCTCGGCCTCGCGGCGCGCTACGTCAGCGGCTACCTGTGCACCGAGCCGCCACCCGGCCAGCCCAGGCTGATCGGCGCCGATGCCTCGCACGCCTGGCTGTCGGTGTATTGCCCGCTGGCCGGCTGGGTCGACCTCGATCCCACCAACGACGTGCTGGCCGACACCAGCCACGTCACGCTGGCGTTCGGGCGCGACTATAGCGATGTCTCGCTGCTGCGCGGCGTCATCGTGGGCGGCGGCGCGCACGATGTGGAAGTGGAGGTCAGCGTGCTGCCGGTCGAGTAGGCACCGCGCCGCGGTCAGCGGCTGGCAAGCCAATTGCTTGTCAGTAGCCTGGGTTTGCCGAGAAAAGGGGGAATCACCATGCTAAGCCGCACCGCCGACCACCTGTTCTGGATGGCCCGCTACACCGAGCGCGCGGAAAACACCGCCCGCATGCTCGACGTCAACTACCAGGCTTCGATGCTGCCGCAATCACCCGAGGTGGCGCAGCAAGGCTGGCTGGCGATGCTCGACGTGACGGAACTCACGCCGGTATTCGCCGCGCACCACGGCGCGGTCGTGCACGAGGAAGTGATCGATTTCATGGTGCGCGACCTGAGCCACCCGGCGTCGATCATGTCCTGCCTGCGCGCTGCCCGCGAAAACGCCCGCGCCGTGCGCGGCGCACTCACCACGCCGCTGTGGGAGACCATCAACACCACCTGGCTCGATGTCCAGCAGATGGTTGCCGACGGCATCCTGCGCCACGATCCGGCGCAGTTCTTCGAGTGGGTCAAGTTCCGCTCCCACTTAACGCGTGGTGTGGAAGCCGGCACCATGCTCAAGGACGAAGCCTACTGCTTCATGCGGCTGGGCACCTTCCTGGAGCGCGCCGACAACACTGCGCGCATTCTCGACGTCAAGTTCCAGGCCACCGACCTCGGCCTGCAGCAAGACGACTTCTACCAGTGGGCCGCGGTATTGCGCTCCGTGTCGGGGCTGGAGATGTATCGCAAGGTCTACCGCTCGGTGGTCACGCCGGAGCGCGTGGCCGAGTTGCTGATCGTGCACCCGGATATGCCGCGGTCGCTGGCGGCCAGTTTGCGGGAGGTGGTTTCGTTGCTGGCGCAGGTGCGCAATGCGCAGTCAGTGGAGACCGAGCGGCGGGCGGGGAAACTGCATGCCGAGCTTAAATTCACTCGGATCGAGGATATTTTTTCTGTCGGGATTCATGGATGGCTTGGCGATTTTCTTCGCAGGATCCATGAGCTTGGGGGTGGGGTCAGTCGGGATTTTCTGATGAAGGGGGGCTAGGAGACAGGG
>NZ_JBXASU010000133.1:0-15050 GCF_058809705.1 Cupriavidus sp. MPR-AND1C
GGCGTAGGCAGGGCGGGCACAGGCAGCATCCGGAGGTGCGTCAAAGACGAGTTTGTGCACATTATGCACAAATCACCAGGTTGCGCTTGTCGTGCCACCGCGGGTGGTTTGGAATCGATGCATTCCTTGTCCAACGCCCAGCGCCATGCTTCCCATCGAGTCCCGGATCGATCCCGCCAGTCCCGCCTTCGCCAGCCAGCGCGCCGGCATGCAAGCCCTGATCGAGCGGCTGCGCGCGCTGGAGCAGCGCGCCGTCGCTGCTTCCGAGCGTGCCCGCCCGTCCTTCGCCAGGCGTGGCGCGCTGCTGCCGCGCGAGCGCCTGGCGCGCTTGCTCGATCCCGCTACGGCTTTCTTGCCGATCGCCAACCTGGCGGGTTACGGCATGGATGATCCCGATCACGACACCGCCATCCCCGGCGGCTCGCTGGTGGCCGGCATCGGTTTTGTCCGCGGCGTGCGCGCGATGGTGGTGGCGACCGATTCCGGCATCGATGCCGGCGCCATGACCGAGGGCGGCAACCTCAAGCTGATGCGCTGCCAGGAGATCGCCCTGGAAAACCGCCTGCCGTTCATCCACCTGGTGGAGTCGGCCGGCGCCAACCTGCGCAAGTACCGAGTGGACAAGTTCGTGCGCGGCGGCGGCATCTTCTACAACCTGGCGCGCCTGTCGGCTGCCGGGCTGCCGGTGATCACGGTGGTGCACGGCTCGTCCACCGCAGGTGGGGCTTACATGCCGGGCCTGTCCGACTACGTGGTGATGGTGCGCGGCCGCGCCCGTGCCTTCCTGGCCGGGCCGCCGCTGCTCAAGGCCGCCACCGGGGAGATCGCCACCGACGAGGAGCTTGGCGGCGCCGACCTGCACGCCACCGTCAGCGGCCTGGCGGAATTCCTGGCCGAGGACGACGAGCATGCCATCGCGCTGGCGCGCGACGTGGTGGCCAGCCTGGACTGGCCGGGCGTGGCGCCGCGCCAGCCCCAGCCGGCGCAGCCGCCGCGGCTGGACGCGGGCGAGCTCGATGGCGTCATGACGCTGGATGTGAAGAAGCCCGTGGACATGCTGGAGATCATCGGCCGGCTCACCGACGATTCCGCGTGGCTTGCGTTCAAGCCGGACTATGGCACGGCCACCGTCTGCGGCCGTGGCCGCATCGAGGGCCATGCCGTGGGCTTTATCAGCAATAACGGCCCGATCGACCCGGCGGGCGCCACCAAGGCCGCGCAGTTCATCCAGGCCTGCAACCAGAGCGGTACGCCCATCGTGTTCCTGCAGAACACCACCGGCTTTATCGTCGGCCGCGCCTCGGAAGAAGCCGGCATGATCAAGCATGGCGCCAAGATGATCCAGGCGCTGTCGAACTCCACGGTGCCGCAGGTCACGATCTACTGCGGCGCATCGTTTGGCGCGGGCAACTTCGGCATGTGCGGCCGCGGCTTCCGCCCGCGCTTTTGCTTCTCGTGGCCCAACGCGCGCACCGCGGTGATGGGCGGCGAGCAGGCCGCCATGACGCTGGAGATCGTGGCGCGCCAGCAGGCCGAGCGCAAGGGCGCGGCGGTGGACGAAGCGCGCCTGGCGCAGCAGACCGGCGAGATCGTCGCCAACTTCGAGCGCCAGGCCAGCGCCTTCGTCACCAGCGGGCTGTTGCTGGACGACGGCGTGATCGACCCACGCGACACCCGCGCCGTGCTGGCCTTCGTGCTGGCTACCGCCCGCGAGGCCGAAGCGCGCACGCCGCGTGCCATGCAATTTGGCGTGGCGCGGTTCTGATCGCCGCGCCGCGAACACACGGACAAGAAAACCGGAGACCACCAGCATGCTATACACCGAAGACCATCGCAGCATCATGGACAGCATCCGCCGCTTCGTGTCGGCCGAGATCGATCCGCACGTCGACGAGTGGGAAGCCGCGGAGATCTTCCCCGCGCACGCGTTGTTCAAGCGGATGGGCGAGCTCGGCTTCCTTGGCATCACCAAGCCGGTGGAATACGGCGGCCTTGGCCTTGATTTTTCCTACGCGGTGGCCGCTGCCGAGGCCCTGGGCTATGTGCATGCGCAGGGCATCGGCATGGCGGTGGGCGTGCAGACCGACATGGCCACGCCGGCGCTGACGGCCTTCGGCTCCGATGCGCTCAAGCGCGAGTTCCTGGCCCCGGCCATCGCCGGCGAGGCGGTGGCGGCGATCGGTGTGTCGGAGGCTGGTGCCGGTTCCGATGTGGCATCGCTCAAGACCCGCGCGCGCCGCGATGGCGACGACTACGTGATCAGCGGCTCCAAGATGTGGATCACCAACGGCACCCAGGCCGACTGGATCTGCCTGTTGTGCAATACCTCCGATGGCCCGGTGCACAAGAACAAGTCGTTGATCATCGTGCCGCTCAAGCAAGGCGGCAAGCGCACCCCCGGGGTCGAGGTGCAGAAGATCAAGAAGTTCGGCATGTGGTGCTCGGACACCGCGCAGATCTTCTTTGACGAGGTGCGGGTGCCGGCGCGCAATCGCATCGGCGAAGAGGGCATGGGCTTTATCTACCAGATGAAGCAGTTCCAGGAAGAACGCCTGAACGGCGCGGCGCGCCGGCTCGCCTGCAACGCGCTGATCGAGGAAACCGCCGACTACCTGCGCCAGCGCATCGCCTTTGGCAAGCCCTTGCTGGACAACCAGTTCATCCAGTTCAAGCTGGCCGAGCTCAAGACCGAGATGGAGGCCCTGCGCGCGCTGGTCTACATGGCGACCAAGACCTATATCGATGGCGGCGACGTGGTGGAGCTGGCGTCCATGGCCAAGCTCAAGGCCGGGCGGCTGTCGCGCGAGGTGGCCGACTGGTGCATGCAGTTCCAGGGCGGCATGGGCTACACGTGGGACAACCATGCCTCGCGCGCGTACCGCGATTTCCGGCTCGGCTCCATCGGCGGCGGCGCCGACGAGGTGATGCTGACCGTGATCGCCAAGCAGATGGGGCTGATGGCAAAGGGCTGAACGCCCGCCATTGCCTGTTGTTCCAAGTCTTCACATCCATCCAGCCATGACCAACGCAGTCAATACAGATGCCGGCAATCTTGCCAATCTCGCCAATGACGCCCACGCCGTGATCGTGCGTGATGTCCAGGGCGTGCTGTTCGTCACCCTCAACGTGCCCACCACGCGCAACGCGCTTGCGCCTGAAGTGGTCGCCGCGCTGGCGCGCGCCGTGGAGCGCGCCGAGACCGACACCACGGTGCGCGCGCTGGTGCTGCGCGGCGCCGGCGGCGTCTTCTGCGCGGGCGGCAACGTCGGCAATTTCAAGGCGAGGCTGGACGCGGGCGAAGCGCCGCAGGATCCGGTGGCGAGCCGCAACCGCGAGTTCGGCTACTTCATGCAGCGCCTGGCCGCGCTCCCCGTGCCCGTGGTGGCGGTAGTGGAGGGCGCGGCCATGGGCGGCGGCATGGGACTGAGCTGCGCCGCCGATATCGTGCTGGCCACGCGCGACGCGCGTTTTGCCCTGTCGGAAACGTCGCTGGGCATCATTGCCGCACAGATCGCGCCCTTCGTGGTGGCGCGCATCGGCGCGGCGGCCACGCGGCGACTCGGCTTGTCCGGTGAGCGCGTCAACGGCGACTCGGCGCTGGCGCTGGGGCTGGCCGATGCGCTGGCCGACGACAGCGCCGCCCTCGATGCGCTGCTGGCTGAGTGGCTCACGCGCATCTGCCGCTGCGGGCCGCAAGCCAACCGCGCCTTCAAGCCGCTGGTGGCGCGCACCGGACAGGTTGCGCAGGGCGCCTTGCTGGACGAGGCCTCGCACCTGTTCGCCCAATGCATGCGCAGCGAAGGCGCCGAAGGCATCCAGGCTTTTCGCGACAAGCGCGATGCCGCGTGGGTGGTGCGCTTTGACGCCGCCGCCGTGCGCGCGGCGCAGGCCACGCAGGGCTGAACGCACACAAACCAATCCAGATACTCCGCACCCCGAGACGCCTCATGTCCGCTACCAGCCGACCCTTCCACACCTTGCTCGTCGCCAATCGCGGCGAGATCGCCATGCGCATCATGCGCACGGCGCGCCGCCTTGGCCTTGCCACCGTGGCGGTCTATTCCGAGGCCGATCGCCATGGCCCGCACGTGGCGTACGCTGATCGGGCGGTGCGCATCGGCGACGCCGCGCCACGCGCGTCGTACCTGAACATCGCGGCCATTGTCGAGGCGGCGCGCCGCAGCGGCGCGGATGCGGTGCATCCCGGCTACGGCTTCCTGGCGGAGAACGCAGAGTTCGCCGACGCGGTGGCGCAGGCGGGCCTGGTCTTCGTCGGCCCGCCCGCCGCCGCCATCCGCGCCATGGGCAACAAAGCCGAGGCCAAGCGCCTGATGCAGTCCGCGGACATGCCCTGCATCCCCGGCTACCAGGGCGAGGCGCAGGATGATGCCGCGCTGCTGCAGGCCGCCGCGCCGATCGGCTTTCCGCTGATGGTGAAGGCCGCGGCCGGCGGCGGCGGACGCGGCATGCGCCTGGTGCACGACGCCCATGCCTTGCCCGGCGCGCTGGCAAGCGCGCGCTCGGAGGCGATGGCCGCCTTCGGCTCCGGCCAGCTGATCCTGGAGCGCGCGGTGATCGCGCCGCGCCACGTGGAGATCCAGGTCTTTGCCGATACGCAGGGCCACGTGATCCACCTGGGCGAGCGCGACTGCTCGGTGCAGCGCCGCCACCAGAAGGTAGTCGAGGAGGCGCCGTCCCCGGCGGTATCGCCCGCGCTGCGCGAGCGCATGGGCGGCGCGGCGGTGCGCGCCGCGCAGGCCATTGGCTACGTGGGCGCGGGCACCATGGAGTTCCTGCTCGATGGCGATGGCAATTTCTACTTCATGGAGATGAACACGCGCCTGCAGGTGGAGCACGCCGTGACCGAAGCCATCACCGGCTTCGACCTGGTCGAATGGCAGCTGCGCGTGGCAGCCGGCGAGCCGCTGCCGGTCACGCAGGAGCAGGTCGCGCTGCGCGGCCACGCCATCGAGGTGCGGCTGACCGCCGAGGACGTGGCCGCCGGCTTCCTGCCGCAAGGCGGCCCGGTGCTGCGCTGGCGCGCGCCGGGCGCGGGGCACGATGTGCGGGTGGATCATGCGCTGCAGGAGGGCGGGGAGATCCCGGTTCACTACGATTCGATGGTGGCCAAGCTGGTGGCCCATGGCGCCACCCGGGAGGAAGCACGCCGCAAGCTGCTGCGCGCGGTGGAGCAGACGGTGCTGCTGGGCGTGGCCAGCAACCAGGGCTTTCTTGCCGATTGCCTGGCGCACGAGGCCTTTGCGGGCAACCAGGTGCATACGGGATTCGTCGATACGCATATGCAGGCGGCGCTGCGGACAACGCAGCCCGCGGCGGCGCAGGTGGCCTGCGCGGCGCTGGCCGCCGCCGGGCTGCTGGCGGCATCGGCGCGCCCCGCACTGGTGGCGCCGGCTTGCAGCCTGGGCTTGCAGGCGGGAGAGCAGCAGTGGCGCGCGGATCTGCGTGCCGTCGCGCAAGGCTGGGAGGTGGCGGTGCGCGGGGGCGAGGGTGAGGGTGAGGGCGATGGCACGTCCGCCGAGATCGTCAGCGTGCGCGTGCTGCGCGCCGACCTGGAACAAGGCAGCGCGCTGGTGGAGTGCAACGGCATGGCGTTGCCGCTGGTGTTCGCCACCGGGGGCGATGCCGTGCATCTGTTCAGCGCGGGCCGCGCATGGCGCTTCGCGCGCCTGGACCCGCGCCAGAAAAAGCGCAACCCCGGCGACGCCGGGCGCGCCGGCGAGCTGCTGGCGCCGCTGACCGCGCGCATCGTGGCCGTGAAGGCGGCAGCGGGCGAGGCGGTGCTGGCGGGCCAGGTGCTGGTGGTGCTGGAGGCCATGAAGATGGAGCACGCCATCGTCGCGCCGTTCGACGGCGTGATCGCGCAGCTGCATGCCCGGGAGGGCGGGCAGGCGCGCGCGGGTAGTTTGCTGGTGAAGGTGGACGCAGGCGAGCAAGCATGAACACCACAATCGGCACAACCCATATGGCACGCACCGTGCGCATAGGCGGCGCTTCCGGCTTCTGGGGCGACTCCGCCATCGCCACGCCGCAACTGCTGGCCGTTCCGGGCCTGCAATACCTGGTCTATGACTACCTGGCCGAGACCACCATGTCGATCCTGGCGCGTGCCCGCGCCAAGGACCCCGCGCTGGGCTACGCCACGGACTTCGTGCAGGCCGCGATGGCGCCGCACCTCGGCCAGATCCTGGCGCGCGGCATCCGCGTGATTGCCAATGCCGGCGGCCTCAACCCCCAGGCCTGCCGCGACGCGGTGATGGCCGCCGCCGCGCGGCAAGGGCTGACGCCCAAGGTGGCGGTGGTCAGCGGCGACGACGTGATGCCTGCCTTCGAGGGCTGGCGCGCGGCGGGCCTCACCGATCTCCATACCGGCGCCACGCCGCCCGCCGAGCTGATGTCCGCCAATGCCTACACCGGCGCGCAAGGCATCGCCCGCGCGCTGGCGATGGGCGCCGATATCGTCATCACGGGCCGTTGCGTGGACAGTGCCGTGGTGGTCGGCGCGCTGGCCCATGAGTTTGGCTGGCAATGGCACGACTGGGACCGGCTCGCCGCCGGCACGCTGGCCGGCCACGTGATCGAGTGCGGCGCGCAGGCCACCGGCGGGTTGTTTACCGACTGGCAGCGCGTGCCGGACTGGGACCGCATCGGCTACCCGGTGATCGACTGCGCGCAGGACGGCAGCTTCGTGCTCTCCAAGCCCGAGGGCACCGGCGGCCTGGTCGATCCCGCCGCCGTGGCGGAGCAGGTGTTGTATGAGGTGGGCGACCCTGGCAACTACCTGATGCCTGATGTTACCTGCGACTTCCGCATGGTACGCACCGAGTTGCTGGCCCCCGGGCAGGTGCGCGTGCACGGCGCCCGTGGCCGCGCACCCGGCGCGAGCTACAAGGCCAACGGCACCTGGCAGGACGGCTACCAGCTCAGCCTGATGATGGCGATCCGCGGCATCGACGCACCCGCCAAGGCTCGCCGCACCGCCGACGCGCTGCTGGCGCGCACCCGCGCCATGCTGGCCGCCAACGGCCTGGCGGACTACAGCGGCACCGTGGTGGAACTGCTCGGCTGCGAATCGCAATATGGCCCGCATGCCCGCGCCTTGCCCACGCGCGAAGTGGTGCTGCGCATCGGCGCGCGCCATGCGCAGGCCAAGGCGCTGCGCTTCCTGCAGCGCGAAGGCTCGTCGGCGGGCACCTCGATGGCCGCCGGCACCCGCTCATCCTTTGCCGGCCGCGTCGATATCCAGCCGGTGGTCAAGGTGTTCTCTTTCCTGGTGCCGAAGGCGCAAGTACGGATGCAGGTCGCGCTGGACGGCCAGACGCAGGCGCTTGACTGCGCCGCCGCCGTGGGCGAGCTGACGGCGCCGGCCCCGCTGGCGGCTGCGCCCGCCACTCCTGACACTCCCGCCATTCCCGGCGGGCCGCGCGTCACCGTGCCGCTGGTCACGCTGGCCTACGCACGCAGCGGCGACAAGGGCGACGACGAGAACATCGGCGTGATCGCCCGCCAGCCGTCATACCTGCCGCTGCTGCGCGAGCAGCTCACCCCTAGCGCGGTGCGCGGGTATTTTGCGCATCTGGTCGAGGGCGACGTGGAGTGCTTCGAGGTGCCGGGCTTGCACGCCCTTAACTTCCTGCTGCACCGCGCGCTGGGTGGCGGGGGCGTGGCCAGCCTGCGTTCCGACCCGCTCGGCAAGAGCTACGCGCAAATGCTGCTCGATTTTCCGCTCACGGTGCCGCAAGACTGGGCGTAGACCGGCGGCTGCCATTCCATGGCATCGGCCGCCAGACAAGCACGGCGGACCGAAGCCATCCCGACCTGATGGAGCAGACATGAACACAACCAAGCAACCGATGCACCCCCGTGGCCTGTGGATGAACGCATGCGTGCTGGCCGCCGCGCTGGCTTGCGGCCTGAGCCCCACGGCGCGCGCCGAGGCGCCGTATCCGTCAAAGCCCGTGCGCGTGGTGGTGCCCTACACCCCGGGCGGCGTGTCAGACGCCGTGACGCGGCTGGTCATGCAAAAGCTGGCCGAGCGCCTGGGCCAGCCCGTGGTGGTGGAGAACCGCCCCGGCGCCAATGGGATGATCGGCTCCGACAACGTGGCCAAGTCCGCGCCCGACGGCTACTCGCTGCTGGTGGTGGTGGCCGCGCATGCCATCAACCCCAGCCTCTACCCCAAGATGAGCTACGACCCGGTCAAGGACCTGACGGGCGTCAGCCAGATCGGGCGCATCCCGCTGCTGCTGGTGTCCAGCGCCCAGTTGCCGCCCGGCAGCGTGAAGGCGCTGGTGGCGTGGGGCAAGGCCAATCCCGACAAGATGACCTATGCCTCCAGCGGCAACGGCTCCGGCGCGCATCTGGCCGGCGAGCTGTTCTCGCAAGCGGCGGGCATCAAGATGACCCACGTGCCCTACAAGGGCGTGTCGCCGGCGCTGCCGGACCTGTTCTCCGGGCAGGTGGCGATGATCTTCGATTCCGTGCAGACCATGATGCCGCAGGTGAAAGCCGGCAAGCTCAAGGCGCTGGCGATCACCAGCGCCACGCGCTGGCCGGCCGCGCCCGAGGTGCCGACCATGGCCGAGGCAGGCTATCCGGGGGTGACGGCCAGCAGCTGGATCGGCCTGATCGCGCCCGCCAGGACACCCAGGCCGGTGCTGGCAAAGCTCTCGGCCGAGATGGATGCGGTGCTGCACCAGCCGGAGGTGAAGGCGCGCCTGATCGAGTACGGGATCGATCCGGTAGGCGGGACGCCCGACCAGTTCCAGGCCTTCATCAAGGAAGAGGCCGGGCGGTGGGGCGAGGTGGTGAAGAAGGGCGGCATCCACGTAGAGTGACGGGCAGGCAGAGGCCGCCGCCACGCCGGATCGATAGCGCAACGCTCAGGGCGCCGGTTCCTGCGGATCGAAATCCAGCTCGATCTTGGCGCCGTTGGGGTCGTGCAGGAACAGCTGCCAGATGCCGGTGCCCGGTTGCCGCCCGAGGTTGAACGGTATATCCAGCTGCCGCAGATGATTCGCGACGCCGGGAAGATCGGTCGCGCTGAATGCCATGTGATCCAATACACCCGCGGTGGACGCCGGTAGCTTGTCTTTCGCGACCAGGTGAATAATGGGCGCGCCAGCCGCATAGAGCCATGCGCCCGGAAACGAGAACGGCGGGCGTTCGCCAGTCTCGAAGCCGAGCGCCTTGGTATAGAACGCCACGCTGTCTTCCAGCGTCGCGGTGAGCACGGTGAAGTGGTTCATTCCGGCAATCGCCATGTGTTGCTCCTGTGTTGCGGGAGCCGCTGGGGCTCCCTGTCGCTACGGTAAGTATCGCCGGTGCCGTCAGTTCAGGCGATGGGGCAGCGCAGCCGCTTTCCTCAATCTTTCACAAGGGCGGCAGACGATGCAGGAGGCGGGAAGGGCCGGGTCGCCGCGGTGGTGCGGTGCACAAGGCTGCACGCCGCGTGTGCAGCCTTGTGCTGCCCGCATACTTCTTTTCGCATCGTCACAGTCACCTATACTGACGCAGACGCGCCGAAGCTCGGGGCCGCGTCGGGACGACAGCCGCCGCTGTGCCGCTCCTTGCCTCGCATCCACACTCACCAACATGGAGGTTGACTATGTCGATTCGCATCGGTGACGAAGCGCCCGATTTCACTGCCGATACCACGGAGGGGAAAATCAGTTTCCACGAATGGATTGGGGACAAATGGGCCATCCTGTTCTCCCATCCGAAGGATTTCACCCCGGTCTGTACCACGGAACTGGGCTACATGGCCCGGCTCAAGCCGGAATTCGACCGGCGCAACACCAAGATCATCGGCCTGAGCGTGGACCCGGTCGCGGACCACCAGAAGTGGGTCAAGGACATCGAGGAAACGCAGGGCCACGCCGTCAACTATCCCATGATCGGCGACGTCGACCTCACGGTCGCGAAGCTCTATGACATGATCCATCCGAACGCGAGTGGCGGGCCGCGCACTGCCGTGGACAATGCCACGGTGCGCTCGGTGTTCCTGATCGGGCCGGACAAGAAAGTCAAGGCGATGCTGGTCTATCCGATGAGCGCCGGCCGCAATTTTGACGAAGTGCTGCGGTTGCTGGATTCGCTGCAGCTGAATGCAAAACACACGGTAGCCACGCCGGTGAACTGGAAACCGGGTGAAGACGTGATCATCCCCACCTCGGTCTCCGACGACGACGCCAAGAAGAAGTATCCGCAGGGTTTCAAGACGCTCAAGCCGTATTTGCGGGTGGTGTCGCAGCCGAAGTAAGGCATGCGTCGGATGGGCTGGCAGTGCGATGGTGGCACCGATCCTCCGGCTGGAGGACGGTGCGTATTGTCGTAAGCCCGGTCGTAAGCCCGGTGGCAAGCCCGGCCGCGAGCGCGCATGCGCTCGTCAGCCCGTGCCTGCCAGCGAAGCCCTCAGTTCATCGCGCTGCGTGAAACTCGGCGTGACCAGCCAGCCGACGAAGTCGTCGTGCCAGTTCTCCCAGGCGTTTTCGTCGAAGTCGAAGGCCTCGTCCAGGTGCCCGCCGTCGCGCAGGTAGGTGCCGACGATCCGCGTGCCATCCCAGTAGGCCGCCACGGCCACGTCGGCGAGGTCCGCCGTGGTCCCGAGCGGGAGGTCGCGCAGCAACATGGACAAGTGTGCCTTGAACGATGTGAATTCGTTTGAGGTCATGGCTTGCTCCGCTGATGGGACGAGTATGTCCGTATGTCCAGAGGATGTACCCGTTCCCGGGGCGCGTCAATTCCGAGCGTTGCGCGCCGCACGCAAGGCTGCGAGCCGAGCGGCCTTGCGTGCGGCCAGCTACAGGATTCCCCGCGCTCTCAGGCCCGCGACATCCCCATCGCTCAAGCCCAGTTCCGCCCGCAGGGCCGCATCCGTATGCTCGCCCAGCATCGGCGGGCAGCGCATCGCCACGGGCGTGGCCGAGAACCGCATCGGGCTGCGCAGGCTCGGCACATCCACGCCGCGCCCGTGCGGCAGTTGCACCAGCAAGCCCCGATGCTTCACCTGCGCATCCTCGAATACTTCGTCGAGCTCGTTGATCGGGCCACCCGGCACGCCGGCGCGTTCCAGCGACGCCAGCAGGTCCGCCGCGTTCCAGGTAGCCACTCGCTCGGCAATCGTCTCGCGCAGCGCATCGCGGTTGGCAACCCGGTTGGCGTTCTGCGTGTAACGCGGATCGGCCGCGAGTTCGGGAATGCCTAGCAGCTTGCACAGCGCGGCGAACTGGCCGTTGTTGCCGGAGGCAATGATCAGGTGGCCGTCGCGGCAGGCAAAGACTTCGGAGGGCGCGGCCACGGGGTTGCTGTTGCCGGCGCGCCGGGGCAGCTTGCCGGTCATCTGGTAGCCCAGCGCCAGGTGGCCATTGACGGCGACCGAGGCATCGAGCATGGCGGCGTCGATGTACTGGCCTTCGCCGGTGGCCTGGCGGTGGTAGAGCGCGCCCAGCAGGCTGACGGTGGCGTACAGGCCGGTGAGGATGTCGGTGATGGGAATGGCGGTGCGCATCGGCTCGCCGCCGGGGCTGCCGTCCGGCTGGCCGCAGGTGCTCATCAGGCCGGCCATGCCTTGCAGGATGAAGTCGTAGGCCGGGCGCGCCGCGTAGGGGCCATCGGGGCCGAAGCCGGTGACCGAGCAATAGATCACATCGGGGCGCACCGCGCGGATGGATTCGTAGTCGAGGCCGTATTTCTTCAGGCTGCCAGCCTTGTAGTTCTCCACCACCACGTCGCAGCGCGCGGCCAGCTGGCGTACCAGCTCGGCGCCCTCGGGCTGGGAGATATCGATGGTGAGCGACTGCTTGCCGCGGTTGCAGGCCAGGTAGAAGGCGGAGTCGTTGGTGGCCGCGCCCTGCGCATCGTTCAGGAACGGGCCCATCTTGCGGGTATCGTCGCCGTCGCCGGGCTTCTCGATCTTGTAGACGGTGGCACCCATGTCGGCCAGGTTCTGCGTGGCCCATGGGCCGGCTACCACCCGCGTCAGGTCGAGTACCTTGATGCCGTCGAGAATTGCGCTCATGTGCTTGCCACCCGGAGAGAAGAGATCCCGCATCATTCGCCGGATCGGCCAGCCAGGCAATTCGCCAATGCCAAAGCCGGCTTACTGCGGGGCAAAAGCGTGCGTATGGCCGGCGTGGGGTTGATGCGTATCGCCGGCCCCGTGCGCCGGGTGTGCCTGTTGCGGATCGAAGTCGCAGCTCGGATTGGCTTCGTCATGCGAATGCGGGGACAGCGCGCCGGGGATGTGCCGGCTGCTGAGCCCGTCGGCGTTGAGCCAGGCCAGCGTGGCCGCGGCGGCGCGGTCGATCAGCGTGCCGCACTGGGTGTAGTCGTAGGGGGAGACGTCGAGCGGGCACAGTGGCGGGACGACCGAGATGTGCGCGTGATCGGCCCAGCGCTCCAGGTCCTGCACCAGCTGGCGCGCCACCAGCAGCGACAGCGCGTTGAAGGCATGGTCGATGGGGCCGCGCGGCTCGCGCCGCCGCGCGCAGGCAAAACCCGCCGGCAGCACGACCACGCGCGTGGCGCCCAGGCGGATGGCGGTGGACACCGGCGTGTTGTTGGCCACGCCGCCATCGATCAGTTGCCGCCCGCCCAGCGACACCGGGGGAAATACGCCGGGGATGGCTGCGCTTGCCAGCACCGACTGGACCAGGCTGCCGGAGGACAGCACCACCTCCGCGCCGGTGGCCATGTCGGTGGCCACCACGTACAGCGGCACCTCGGCACGCTCCATCGCCATATCGCCAAAGTGGCGCGCCAGCAGGCGCTGCAGCGCGGCGGAGTCGACCAGGTGGGCGCGCTGCCCGCGCAGCATGCCAAACAGGCTGCGCCACGACCACGGCATCACCTCGGCCCGGCGCAAGCCGCGCCAGAGCGTCTCGAGCTGGCTGGTGCCGGCCACATGCGGGTTGCAGGCGTAGTAGGCGCCGTTGATGGCGCCGGCCGAGGCGCCGATCACCATGTCCGGCTTGACCCCCCACGCCACCAGCTCGCGCAGCATGCCGGCCTCGATGGCGCCGAGGCTGCCGCCGCCTGCAAAGACAAATGCGGTTTTTTCCATGGGCTGTGGTGCAGTGCATTAAAGCGAGGATCGCTGTCAGGGAAAGGATAGGCGACATTGCGCCGGCATGACAGGCGCACGTGGGGGCCGCGGGCGCGGATGGCACATAATGTGCATGCAGTGCTACCAAAAGCACGCGCGCCGAGGGTGTCCTGGCCGCCAAGAGAGGAGACAATGAGCAGTTCAACCGACAAGTTTTCGGCCACCATGCGCGATGGCCTGGCCCATCTCGCGCGGCGCCTGCGCTTTGCCATGGAGGAGGGCTCCATCTGGCTGGACGAGCAGCGCATGATCCTGATTCATACCGCGGCGCTGGGCGCCTTGCGCAAGGAATTGGTGGATACCCTAGGCATGGAGCGCGCGCGCGGCTTGTTCATGCGCATGGGCTTTCATTCCGGCATGCGCGACGCGGAGCTGGCCAAGAAGCTGCGCCCGGGCGACAGCGACTTTGGCCTGCTCGAGATCGGGCCCTGCCTGCACACCATCGAAGGCGTGGTGCGGGTGACGCCGGTCAAGGTGGACATCGACATCGCCGCGGGCATCTACGACGGCGAATTCCTGTGGGAAGACTCCTTCGAAGGCGATGTGCACCGGCAGTTGTTCGGCATCGTCGACGCGCCGGCCTGCTGGATGCAGATCGGCTACGCCACGGGCTACACCTCGGCCCTGATGGGCCGCACCATCCTCTACCGCGAGGTCGAGTGCATTGCCTGCGGCTTTGATCACTGCCGCATCGTCGGCAAGCCGCTGGAGGCGTGGGAGGACGGCGCCGAAGTGCTGGCGCTCTATCAGCCCGACCCGGTGATCGAGACCATCCTGGAGCTGCAAAGCGAGGTCGAGCACCTGCGCGCCCTGCAGCGCAGCCCCGGCAAGCCCGCCGACCTGGTGGGCAGCTCGCCCGAGTTCCGCGCTGCCTGGGGCCTGCTGCAGCGCGCCGCCGGGAGCAGTGTCACCGTGCTGCTGCTGGGCGAGACCGGCGTTGGCAAGGAGCGCTTTGCACAAGCGTTGCACGGCGTGAGCGCCCGGGCCGACAAGCCCTTTATCGCGGTCAATTGCGCCGCGATTCCCGATGAGCTGATCGAGGCCGAACTGTTCGGCGTGGAGAAGGGCGCCTTCACGGGCGCACACCAGTCGCGCCCGGGCCGCTTCGAGCGGGCGCATGGCGGCACCCTGTTCCTGGATGAGCTGGGCGAGCTGTCAGCGTCGGCGCAGTCCAAGCTGCTGCGCGTGCTGCAGGAGGGCGAGGTAGAGCGCGTGGGCGGCAGCGAGCCGCGCAAGGTGGACGTGCGGCTGGTGGCGGCCACCAACGTGGACCTGGCCGAGGCTGTGAAGCAGGGCACTTTCCGCAAGGACTTGTATTACCGGCTCAACGTCTACCCGGTCACCATTCCGCCGCTGCGCGAGCGGCTCGACGATATCCGCCTGCTGGTGGAGCGCTTCGTGGCCCGCTACGGCGCGCGCCACGGCAAGAAGATCGTCGGCATTACCGATCGCGCGCTGGCGGAGCTGCGCCGCTATGACTGGCCGGGCAATGTGCGGGAACTGGAGAACGTGATCGAGCGCGGCGTGATCCTGGCCAGCAATGGCGGGCAGATCTGCGCGGACCACCTGTTCCTGCCGACGAGCGCGCCGCCTGGCATGGACACCGCGCCGCGCCTTGGCGTCAAGGGCACCTTGCCCGAGCTGCGGGAGGCCGCCGTGCATGGTTTGCTCGATCATATGGCCGAGCAGCAGCTCGCGCTGGGCGACGTGGAGACCGTGCTGATGGAGGCGGCCATGCAGCGCGCCAATGGCAATATGAGCCAGGCGGCGCGGTTGCTGGGGATTACGCGGCCGCAGTTGGCGTATCGGTGGAAGACGCGGGGTATGCGGGGGCAGGGGGCTGGGTGATTTGTCGGCGTTGGTGTTTGCACCCAAAACCCATTTAATCATTTGATGCAATCGGCAATCCCCACCCCAGGCAAGTAAC
>NZ_JBXASU010000134.1:0-14941 GCF_058809705.1 Cupriavidus sp. MPR-AND1C
AGGGAAGGAAGGGAGAAGGGCGGGGAGGTGGCGCGACAGGCCTACGCTGCAAGGAAAGCCTCGACGCAAGCTGTGCTCAAGCCGTTGCGGTCCAGCCGGTGGCAGCTAGCGCCGCCACCCGGCAAACCTCAAAGCCGGTCATCTCAAAGCCGGTATTTCCTGACCTTGTCGAACAAGGTCGTTTTGGCAATCCCCAGCGCCTCGCTCGCGCGGCTGAGGTTCCCCTCATGCCTGCGCATGGCGTCGGCAATCATGGCCCGCTCGAACTGCTCCACGGCCTGCGTCAGCGGCAGCGCTGCCGGCTCGGCGGTGCCTTGTCCGGGATTGCATCCCAGCCCCAGCACATGGCGCTCGGCCAGGTTGCGCAGCTCGCGCACATTGCCCGGCCACGGATAGGCCATCAGCGCAGCGAGCTCCGCCGGCGTGGCCGGCTGCGCCTCGCGCTCGAAGCGCAGCGCCGCCTGCGCGACAAAATGCTCGAACAGCGGCGGCACGTCTTCGCGCCGCTCGCGCAGCGGCGGCAGCTCCAGCGTCACCACGTTGAGCCGGTAGTAGAGGTCGGCGCGGAACTGGCCGGCCGCTGAGAGTGCCTTCAGGTCTGCCTTGGTGGCCGCGACCACGCGGGTGTTGACCGGCACCGGCGTATTGGAGCCAAGCCGCTCCACCACGCGCTCCTGCAGCACCCGCAGCAGCTTGATCTGCATCTGCATCGGCATGCTCTCGATCTCGTCGAGGAACAGCGTGCCGCCCTCGGCGTGCTCGATCTTGCCGATGCGCCGCCGCGCCGCGCCGGTAAACGAGCCGGCCTCGTGGCCAAAGATCTCGCTTTCAAACAGCTGCTCGGGCAGGCCGCCGCAATTGATCGGCACGAAGTGCCGCGCGCGGCGCGAGCTCGCTTCGTGCAGGCAGCGGGCGACCAGTTCCTTGCCGGTGCCGGTCTCGCCGTGGATGAGCACGTTGGCCGCGGTGTCGGCCAGGTCGGCGATCAGCTTGCGCAGCCGTTCAATGGATGGCGAATGGCCGATCAGGCGCGCCTGCAAGGTGTCGCGCCCGGCCAGCTTCCTGCGCAGCTCGGCCACTTCCAGCACCAGCCGGCGCTTTTCCAGCGCGCGCTGCGCGACCTCGACCAGACGCTCGGGCGAGAATGGTTTTTCCAGGAAGTGGTAGGCGCCGGCCTTCATGGCCTGCACGGCCAGGCTGACGTCGCCGTGGCCCGTGACCATCACCACCGGCAGCGCGTCGTCGCGCGAGCGCAGCTCATGCAGCAACGCCATGCCGTCTATGCCGGGCAGGCGGATGTCGCTCACCACCACGCCGGGAAAATGGTTGCCGACCTCGCGCAGGGCGGCTTCGGCGCTCGCCACGGCACGCGTGGCGATGCCTTCGAGCCGCAGTGCCTGCTCGCAACCCAGGCGCACGTCGGGGTCGTCTTCGACGATCAGCACGGTCAGCGGCGCGGGTTCGATCGCGTCGGGGGAATCGGCGTGGTTCGGGTCAATTGCCATGGCGGCTCTCCGGGTCAAGCCTGGCCGGCGGCAGCACCAGCGTGAAGCACGCGCCGCCGTCGGGGTGATTGCTGGCCTCCAGGCTGCCGCCGACCTCGTCCAGGATGCCGGCCGACAGCGTCAGGCCCAGGCCCAGTCCCTGTCCTGCCGGCTTGGTGGTGAAGAACGGCTCGAACAGCCGCGCGAAGGCTTCCTCGGACAGCCCGGGGCCGTTGTCGCGGATGGTCAGGCGCAGCTTGCCACCCGCCAGGTGGGTGTGCAGCTCCAGCCGGGGCTCAGGGTTGCCGGCCAGCGCGTCGAGCGCGTTGCCGATCAGGTTGACCAGCACCTGTTCCAGCCGGTTGGGATCGCACGCCACCATCAGGTCCGGCTCGATCTCCCGGACCAGCGCCGGGTGTACTGCCTGCAGGCGCGTATCGAGCAGGAACAGGGCGTTGTCCACCGCATCGTCCAGCGGCGCCAGGTGCCCGGCGGTGCCGCCATTGCCAGGCTTGCGCGCGAATGACTTGAGCGCGCCGGTGATGCGCCCCATGCGCTCCACCAAGCCGATGATGGTGCCGAGGTTGGCCTGCGCGGTGGCGTTGTCGCCGCGCTCGAGGAATTTCTGGGTATTGCCCGAGAGCGTGCGCAGGGCGGCAAGGGGCTGGTTGAGCTCGTGGGCGATGCCGGTGGACATCTGGCCTACCGCGGCCAGCTTGCCGGCCTGCAGCAGGCCATCCTGGGCCTGGCGCAAGGTTGCCTCGGCGCGGATGCGTTCGGCGATTTCCGCCTGCAGATGCTGGTTGGCGGCTGACAGGTCCGCGGTGCGCTCCGCCACCTTGCGCTCCAGTTCGCCGTTGGCTGCCTCCAGCGCGGCGCGCGCGGCCATGCGCTCGCTGGCGATGCGCCGGCGCACGTTCCAGGCCGCCGCCAGCAGCAACAGGAAGGCGGTGAGCACGCCGGCAAGCGCGGCGGTGCTGAGCGCGGCCACGCGGGCCTGCGAGGTATTGGTGAGCAGCGTCAGGTGCCAGTCGGTGCCAACCAGTTCGGCGTTCTGCGCCAGCATGGGCGGGCCGCTGCGCAGGCGGACCAGGGCGTCGCTGTCGGACAGCTTGCGCACCGGCGTGAGTTCCAGCTGCGGGAGCGCGGCGCGGTTGTATTGCAGGTTGTGTTGCAGCCGCTCGCGCAGCTCGGGGGGCAGCGGCTTGAGCGCGCCCAGTTTCAGGGACGGGTCGGAGGCCAGGATCACCACGCCGTTCTCGTCCGTCAGCAGCATCTGGGTATCGGCGCCCTGCCAGCGGTTTTCCAGGGGTTCCAGCCCCACCTTGACGACCGCTACGCCACTTGGCTTGTGGCGATCGCCCAGCGGCGCCGAGAGGTAGTAGCCGGGCTCGCTGCGGGTGGTGCCCACGCCATAGAAGCGGCCCAGCTGGCCGTCCGCGGCGTCACTGAAGTAGGGGCGAAAGCTCAGGTCTTCGCCCAGGTAGCTGTCGGGGCGCTGCCAGTTGCTGGTGGCGAGCACATGGCCGCGGGCATCGAGCACGAACACCACACGGGTGCCGGCGCGGGCATTGACCGCGGCAAGGTACTGGTTGGCGGCCTCGACGCGTGCCGGGTCGTTCGGATGCGCCAGCAGGGTAGCGATCTTGTCGTCCAGCGAGAGCAGGCTGGGCACGTAGTCATAGCGCGCCAGCTCGCTCGACAGGGCCTGCCCGTACAGGCGCAACTGCACCTGGCCGCGCTCGCCCTGGCGCGCCAGGGCGTTGTCGTAGCTGTACCGGTAGCCCATGGCGCCAGCCAGCCCGATCATCATCGCCAGTGCCAGCATGGCCATGAGGGGCACCCACGGGCGCAGGCGTGCGGCACGCACGGAGGTATCGTGCGGGGCACCTTGCGGGGTAGCGTGTGAAGGAAGCGGGCCGGTCATGGGAGCGGGCGGAATGCGCAGGAAGCGAAGGCGAAGGAACTCGGTCGCGGGCAGCGAGCCCGACTGGTTAAGACTACAGGCGCCAGCAAAAGTGCATCGTATAAAGGGGCAAGAGCAGGGGGTAGGAGTAGGGACAAGCGTGCCAATGCGCACATTGCGCGATGGCGGCACCCGTGGCGACCCCGTCTTTTACCACATCACGGCTTTCCGGCCCCCGGAAACAAAAAAGGCCCGGCCACCTGATCGGTGGCCGGGCCTTGGCGCGCTGGCAGTGTTACTTGCCGGCCAGGACCTGAACGGGTGTCAGGCCGCGGTTGCCGTCGGCAGCGGGGTCATCCGCTTCTTCGGGCACCGGCGCGCCGATGGCGCCTTCGCTTTTGGCGACGACGGTTGTGGCAATGGCGTTGCCAAGCACATTGGTTACGGTACGGCCCATGTCCAGCACGTGGTCGATGCCCAGCACCAGCAGGATGCCGGCCTCGGGCAGGCCAAACATCGGCAGCACCGCGGCCACCACCACCAGCGAGGCACGCGGCACACCGGCAATGCCCTTGCTGGTGACCAGCAGCACCAGCAGCATGGTCACCTGCTGCGAGAGCGACAGGTGGATGCCGTACACCTGCGCCACGAACAGCGCGGCGAAGGACGTGTACATGATCGAGCCGTCCAGGTTGAACGAGTAGCCCAGCGGCAGCACGAAGCCCGTGATGCGCTCCTTGACGCCAAAGCGGCCGAGCTGCTCGATCACCTTGGGGTAAGCCGATTCGCTGCTGGCGGTGGCGAAGCCGATCATCAGCGGGGCGCGCACCATCTTGAGCAGACGGAACACATCCCGGCCGAGGAAGAAGTAGCCGCCGGCGATCAGCGCCACCCACAGCAGCGCCAGCGACAGGTAGACCGCGCCCAGCAGCTTGGCGTACACGACCAGCACGCCCAGGCCTTCGGCGGTGATCACCGCGGCGACCGCACCGAACACGCCGACCGGCGCGAAGGCCATCACATAGTTGGTGATCTTGAGCATCACGTGCGACAGGCCTTCGATGCCGGCCAGCACGGGTTTGCCAATGCCGTCCTTGAGCGTGCCCAGCGCAAAGCCGAAGAACAGCGAGAACACCACGATCTGCAGGATCTCATTGGTGGCCATGGCTTCGACGAAGCTCTTGGGGAACATGTGCGCGATGAATTCGCGCAGGTTCAGCGCCCCGGTCTTCAGGTTGGAGGCCGCGTCCGCCGCCGGCAGCGCCAGGTTCATGCCGTCGCCCGGGCGCAGCAGGTTGGCCATCAGCAGGCCCAGCAGCAGCGAGGTGATGGACGCGGCGATGAACCATGCCATCGCCTTCATGCCGATGCGGCCAACGGCCTTGCCGTCGCCCATGCTGGCGATGCCGCTAACCAGGGTGGCGAACACCAGCGGCCCGATGATCATCTTGATCATGCGCAGGAACACGTCGGTCAGGATGGACAGGTGGTCGGCGATGGATTTGGCGGCGGCGGGGTCCGGCGCATAGTGGTGGGCGGCCGTGCCGGCCAGCACGCCAAGCAGCATCGCAATGAAAATCAGGGTGGGCAGTCGGTTCAGTTTCATCAGAAGTCGGGCCGATGCGCCCGGCCAATGGCCGGACGGCTGTTTTGCGGGGGGGGCTGGCAGCCTTCTGGCATGGCGTTGCCGTCGTGGGGACAGCGCCATGCGGCCTCAGCCGGGAAGATCAGTGCCAGTTCAATCCGGAATCATTCCGGATCCATGCGTTGATCCGTGCAGAACGGGCACGGGCAGCATGTGCCCGGCGCCCACCGGTGTGGTGGGCAAGCTCGGCAAGGCGGGGTCGATCATTGTTTCCTCCATTGTTTTGGGTCCGGGCCGGCACGGGGGGAGCCAACCGTCGACCTGTATGGCCGCTTGGGGCCGGCGCATACATTGCACGAGGCGTGCCAGGCCAAAGGCCGTGCCGAAGCCGCCTAAGCTGCTGAAAAACAAGGGGAAATTAATGTGCGCTCGGCGCACGGTTCGGATTTCCGTGCGGGCAGCGCGACAGGGCGTTCGGTTTTCCGAACGGGTGGCGGGGCTGAAAACGGAACTGGCGCCCGTGCGGGCGCCAGCGTGTGATGCAAGGGGCATGGCGCGGCTGGCGCATGCCGCCGCCAGCCACGCACGCCAGATGACTCAGGCGTTGTCCACGGGTTGGGTCGGGCAACTCTCCAGGAACAGTTCCAGCGGCATCGGCCGCCCGATCACATAGCCCTGGGCATAGTCCACACCGAGCGAGCGCAAGGCCTGCAGCGTTTCCTCGTCCTCCACGGATTCGGCCACGGTCAGCATGCCCAGGCGATGGCCGATGTCGTTGATCGAGCTGACGATCTCGCGGTCCACGGCGTTTCCGGCCAGGTGGCGGATAAAGCTCCCGTCGATCTTGAGATAGTCCACCGGAAACTGCTTGAGATAGGAGAACGACGACAAGCCGGCCCCGAAATCGTCCAGCGCCACGGTGCAGCCAGCGCTGCGCATTTCGGTCACCAGGCGATTGGCCGCCGCCATGTTGTTGATCAGCGCGGTCTCGGTGATCTCCAGCTGGATGCGGCTGGCGGGCAGCACGGACTCGTGCAGCTCGGCGTGCAGGAACGGCAGCAGGAACGGCTCACCCAGCGAATTGGCCGACAGGTTGATGGCGACCGTGAGCCTGGGCACCGCGCTCAGGCGCTCGCCGAATTCGTGCAGCACGTGGTGGATCACCCAGCGGTCCACGTGACCCATCAGGTCATAGCGCTCGGCGGCGGGGATGAACGCGCCCGGCATCACCAGCTTGCCTTGCTCGTCGACCATGCGCACCAGGATCTCGATATGGCGCTCGGCCTGGTTGTGTCTCTGCAGCGCGTGGATCTCCTGGGCGAACAGGCGGAAGCGGTTAGCATCCAGCGCTGAGTGGATGCCGGCGGCAACCTGCAACTCCTGGTGGTGGCGCTGCGCATCGCTTTCGTCGCGCCGGTACACCGAGACGCGGCTGCGCCCGGCCGCCTTGGCGGCGTAGCAGGCTACGTCGGCGCGGCTCATCAGCTCGCCCATCGGCGGTGTTTCGTGGTCGATGGCGGTAATGCCGATGCTCGCGCCCACATCGTAGACCCGCCCTTCCCACGGGAAACGCTGGCCGCGGATGGCATCGATGATCTTCTGGCACACGCGCTCGGCGTGGTCCACCGTGCAGTCCATGAGCAGCAGCGCGAACTCGTCGCCGCCCAGGCGGGCGAGCAGGTCGTGCGGGCGCACGTGGTAGCGGATCACGTGGCCGAGCTCGCGCAGCAGCACGTCGCCCGCGGCGTGCCCGGCCGTGTCGTTGACGATCTTGAAGCGGTCCAGGTCGATGAAGCACAGCGCGTGATGCTGTTGCTGCATGCGCGCAGCGTCGCAGGCCTCGCGCAGCCGCTTCTCGAACCAGATGCGGTTGGGCAGGCCGGTGAGCGCATCGTGCGAGGCCGAATGGGCCAGCTCGCGCTGCAGCGCGCGGGCGCCGGTGATGTCCTGGAACACCAGCACCGCGCCGATGACCTCGCCGGTAGCCGTGCGCACCGGGGCTGCGGAGTCCTGCACGTCATGGCGGTCGCCGGTCAGGCTTTGCAGCACCGCGCCGTCCTGCAGGTAGACCGGGCGCAAGGTCAGCAGGCACTGTTCCACCGGGCTGGGGATCGGCGCGTTGGTATGCTCGTCGACGATGCGGAAGATGGATTCGAGCGGCTGGCCGGCAGCTGCCTGCATGGTCCAGCCGGTGAGTTGCTCGGCGATCGGGTTCATGAAGGTGACGCCCATGCTGGCGTCGGTGCAGATCACCGCATCGCCGATGGAGCGCAGCGTGATATGCAGGCGTTCCTTCTCCTCGAACAGCGCCTCGGTGAGGCGGCGCTGTTCGGTGATGTCCCAGTTGGTGCCGATCATGGACACCGCGGTGCCATCGTCCTGGCGCAGCACCATTGCCATGGCCCGGATGTGGCGCACCGCGCCGTCGGGGCGCTGGATGCGGTATTCGGTATCGAAGGTGCGCGTGCCGCGCACCGCCTCGCGCATCTCGGTGCTTGCCTGCTCGACATCCTCGGGGTGCACCATGGCCGTCCAGCGCTTGATGTCCGGCGCGCCCAGGGCGGGATCGATGCCGTGCAGCGCATGCATGCGCGCGTCCCACTCGATCGCGCCGCTGGCAACGTCCCATTCCCAGATGCCTACGCCGCCGGCTTCCACCGCCAGCTGGGTCCGGCGCGACAATGCCTCGAGCTTTTCCAGCGCGGTCTTGCGCTCGTCGATGTCCTCTACCTGCGAGATGAAATGCAGCGGCTTGCCCGTGTTCTCGTCGTGCACCAGGGAGACGGCCAGCAAGGTCCAGCGATAGTGGCCGTCCTTGTGGCGGAAGCGCTTTTCTATCCGGTATGACTCGATCTCGCCGGCCAGCAGGCGCTCGACCTGGCGCAGGTCGGGGGCGAGATCGTCCGGGTGGGTGATGGCCGGGAAGGGCAGCTCCGCCAGCTCGGCGGCATCATAGCCGAACAGGTCGCAGATGGCGTGGTTGACCTGCAGCCAGCGGCCGTCCAGTCCCACCAGCGCCATGCCGATGGCCGAATGCTCCATCGCCTGGCGAAAGCGCCGCTCGCTGCCGCGCAACTCGCTGCGATCGCGCCGGTTCTGCTCCAGCAGGAAGGCGATGCAAGTCGGGAACACCATGATCAGCGCGGTCGACAACTGCACCGACTGCAGCAGGAACGGCTCGTTCGCGCCCAGCCCCAGCGCCACCGTGCCGCAGATGGCCAGTAGCGTCAGCAGGGCAGTGGCAAAGGGATTGGTCAGCAGCGCCGCCAGCACCAGCGGCAGCGCCATGACCACGAACGGCTCGTTGCTCTTGTATAGCGCCACGCCGCCCACCGCCAGGCTCAGCAGGAGCAGGCCGGCAACACGGGGCAGTTGCGCGCGGCGGAAGGTGTCCGCGAAACGCTCGCGGGTGATCGATACCATCAGCGGCAGCAACATGACGATGCCCATCGAGTCCGCCGTCCACCAGGTCCACCAGACCGCGCCAAAGCTGCTGTGGTAGGCGGTGCTGATGGTGGCGGCGCCGATGGTGGCGCCCACCGCTGGTCCCAGCGTGCCGGCCGCGCTCAGCGTCAGCGCGAAGCGCGCCAGCGGTCCCGGGCGGGCTAGCGTGGCGCCGCCGGTCATGGCGCGCACCAGCCATGCCGAGAAGGCAATCTCGACGACGTTGCCCAGCGCCAGCGCCAGCGCAATGCCGGGGCTATCGCCGATGGCCGCGTTGGCCGCCAAGCCTGCCGCCAGCATCCCCGCCAACTGCCAGAGCGCATCGCCGCTGCGCTGGTGCAGCAAGATGCCGAGGCCAAAAGCATTGGCCAGCCAGAGCATGGCCACGTTTCCCGGGTAGCGCGACACGGCCAGCCCGGCCAGGGCTAGCAGGAAGAAGGCGATGGCGCATAGCGACACGCGCTGCCAGCGCGGGTAGGTGATGGGCAAGGGGCGGACATCCAAATCTGGCGTCATGTGGCGTCAGCCTGAAGCTGCGTTCTCGAAAATGAGGCGATGGGCGGGCGTCGGGCAGGTTGCACGCACGGCCCAGCTTAATGGATCAATATAGCGGCGATGCGCCGCAAGGACGAGGCGATAAGCCCCGGTGTGTTCCCGCTATTCGGACTAGCGCCGGACGCCGTTTTGGGGTAGGCGAGCGGCCGGCGGCAAGCCGGAACTGGCCCTGGCGGCCACTCTGCCGCCAGGGCGGACAGGCGCGCTGCCGTTCCAGGCATACAGGCGTTTCAGGCATATCCCCGCCGAGGAGGGGTATTGGCGAGGCTATCGGACCAGCGCGAAGCGCGTCGGCATCATCCGCGATAGGGGCGCCTTGGGCGCGCGGTGATTGCCGGCACCTGGGCCGAGTCTGCCAGCTGCGCAGGCCCGCTCATGCGCGCCGGAAGGCATGGCCTGAGGCCGCCCGGGCGCGGTGCTCGGTACCGCACGCGATGGCCCTTTTTGCACTATGCTCTGAAGGTTGTACGGCGTGCGCAACGCGGCTGGGGCGCACGCTGCTGACTGGCCGCCGGCGGCGCGGCGCGGCGGATCGAACCGCTGCACCATGCCGGGGCGGACCAGGGCACACAGACCCAAGGAGCTCCCCCCCATGACCACGCTAGATATCAACGGCAAGCCGTTGCAGGTAGACGTTGATCCTTCCACGCCCCTGCTGTGGGCGTTACGCGACAGCCTTGGCATGACCGGCACCAAGTTCGGCTGCGGCATGGCCGCATGCGGTGCGTGCACCGTGCATGTGAACGGCCAGGCCACGCGCAGTTGCGTGATGCCGATTTCGGCGGCGCAAGGCGCGCGCATCACCACCATCGAAGGCGTCACCGGCGACAAGGTTGGCCGTGCTGTGCTCGACGCCTGGATCAAGCACGACGTGGCGCAGTGCGGCTATTGCCAGAACGGCCAGGTGATGAGCGCCGTCGGGCTCTTGCGCAGCAAGAAGCACCCGAGCGATGCCGACATCGACCAGGCCATGGCCGGCAACCTGTGCCGCTGCGGCACCTACCAGCGCATCCGCGCGGCCATCAAGGACGCGGCGCGCGCGCTGGCTTAAGGGGACGACACCATGCGAATCAGATACCTCGAAGCACTGGCCGGCGGCAACCGCGGGCACGCGCACGCCGGCGGCGCCGCCGCGCTGGACCGCCGCAGTTTTCTCAAGCTGACCGGCTTTGCCGGTGGCGGCCTGGCGCTCGGCATCCTGCCAGCCCAGGCCGCGCTGGCGCAGGAGGGCGCGGCGCCCAAGGCCCCGCCTTCACCGCCGCAGGCGTTCCTGCTGATCGCGCCGGACAACACCGTCACGGTGGCGGTCAACCGGCTCGAATTCGGCCAGGGCGTGCATACGGCGCTGCCCATGGCGCTGGCCGAAGAGCTCGACGTGGACTGGCGCAACGTGCGCGCCACGCTGGCGCCCGCCGGCGATGCGTACAAGGATCCCGCCTTCGGCATGCAGATGACCGGTGGCTCCACCGCGCTCAACCACTCCTTCCAGCAGTACCGCGAGCTGGGCGCGCGCGCCCGCGCCATGCTGGTTGCCGCCGCGGCCACGCAGTGGCAGGTCGATCCGTCGAGCTGCCAGGTGGCGCTGGGCGTGGTCACCGCCGGCAGCCATCGCGCCACCTTTGGCGAGCTGGCGCAGGCCGCCATGGCGCTGCCGGTGCCGCAGCAGGTAACGCTCAAGAACCCGGCGCAGTTCAAGCTCATCGGCAAGCCCACGCGCCGGCTGGACGCGCGCGGCAAGCTGGAGGCCACTACCGCCTTCGGTATCGACGTGCACCTCAAGAACATGGTGGTGGCCGTGGTGGCACGCCCGCCGCGCTTTGGCGGCAAGGTGAAATCCTTCAACGCCGACAAGGCGCGCGCGATCAAGGGCGTGGCCGACGTGATGCTGGTGCCGGTGGATCGCGGCGGCACCGGCGTGGCGGTGGTGGCCAATGGCTACTGGCCGGCCAAGCAGGCGCGCGACGCGCTGGAGATCGTGTGGGAAGACAGTGGCTCCAGCGTCGCCACCAAGGACTTGTTCGCGCAATACAGGACGCTGGCCGCGCAACCCGGCACGGTGGCGCTGCAGGCTGACATGGGCGCCATGTCCGGCGCTGCGCGCACCATCTCGGCGGACTACGAGTTTCCCTATCTTGCGCATGCGCCGATGGAGCCGCTGAACTGCACCTTGCAGGCCGAGGTGTCGGGCAAGGCGGTGCAGAGCGTGAAGGTATGGGTGGGCTCGCAGTTCCAGACCGTGGACCAGGCCGCCATCGGGCGCGTGCTCGGGCTGGCGCCGGCCAAGGTCACGCTCAACACCATGATGGCGGGCGGCGGCTTCGGCCGGCGTGCCGTGCCCACCTCCGACTACCTGGTCGAAGCGGCCAACGTGCTGCTGGCCTGGGTCAAGAACGGGCATGACGAACCGCTCAAGGTGATGTGGAGCCGCGAGGACGATATTCGCGGCGGCTACTACCGGCCGCTGCATGTGCACCGCGCGCGCATCGGCACCGATGCGAAGGGGCAGGTGCTCGGCTGGCAGCATACCGTGGTCGGGCAGTCCATCCTCTCCGGCACGCCGTTCGAGGCATTCATGGTCAAGGGCGGCGTGGACTCGACCATGGTCGAAGGCCTGGTTGAGAACGACTATGGCTTCCCGCTGCAACTATCGGTGCATCACCCGCAGGTGGCGGTGCCGGTGCTGTGGTGGCGCTCGGTTGGCAACACGCACACCGCCTTCGTCAAGGAAACGCTGGTCGACGAAGTGGCCGTCAATGCCAGGCAGGATCCGGTGGCGTACCGCCTTGCGCGTCTGGACGCGGGCAAGCACGCGCGCCATCGCGCGGCGTTGCAGCTGGCGGTGGACAAGTCCGGCTACGGCAAGCGCAAGCTGCCCAAGGGGCAGGCCTGGGGCGTGGCGGTGCACGAGTCGTTCGGCACGGTGGTGGCCTATGTGGTGGAGGTGTCGCTGGTGAAAAACGAGCCACATGTGCATCGCGTGACGGCCGGGGTGCATGCCAACCGCGTGGTCAATCCCATGTCGGCCGAGGCGCAGGTGCAGGGCGCATGCGTGTTCGGGCTGGCGATGACGCGGCCGGGCTTTGCCATCGAGATCGAAAATGGCGCGGTGAAGAACAGCAACTTCCCCGACTATCCGCCGCCGCGCATCACCGATGCGCCGGTGGTGGACGTGTTCTTCGTGCCCTCCGAGGATCCGCCCACCGGGCTGGGCGAGCCGGGCGTGCCAGCCATCGCGCCAGCGGTGGCCAACGCGCTGTTCACGCTCACCGGCAAGCGCCAGCGGCAGTTGCCGTTCGTGCTCGCCTGAGCCCGGGTACCGGGCTCAGGACTCAGCGCTCAGGGCGCGCGGTTGTCACCGGCCGCGCGCCAGGCCTGCGTGAAGCGCAGCAGCTCGTCGGCCGAGGCATCGGTGATGGCCGCGTAGCGCATGCCGTCCGATTCCCAGATTGCCAGCTCGTAGCCTTGGCGTGCCTCGATCTGCGGCGGCGCCTGGCTGCGGCCGGGGCTGGCGGCTGGCTTGCTGTCCGGCTTGTCCGTCGTGCGCGATGGCAGCACGAACACATCGATGGGGTGCTGGTTGCGGCGGTAGACCAGCACCGCCACTGTCCGCCCATGCACGTAATCGAGCCGCCCCCCGACCAGCGGGAACCCTTGCGGCGCGAGTTCCCGTACCGACGGCGCGTAGTCGATCCGGCCATTGAACCAGGGTTTGACGGTGTGGCGGTCCGACGAGGCGACATCGATCGTGTGCCCCGAGATCAGCGCGCGCACATGGCTGCTCACCATCTCGCCTTCCACCGTCGGCCCTGAGCCATCGCTCAGCGCGTACTGGACCATGCCGATGCCCAGCGTCGCCACCGTCAGCGCGGCCATGGCGGCATTGGCGGCGGGACCCCACTCGAAATAGCGCCGCATCCGTTGCCACCATGCGCCACCGTTGCCGGCTGGCGCCGCCGCAGCGCCGGAGCCGGCCGCCTGTGGCGCTGGCGTGGCCTGGGCTGCGTCCAGTGCCGCGGTCAGCCGCGCGCGCAGGGCCGGCCCTGCGCGGTGGTAGGGCGCATGCGCGCGCAATACCGTGCGCAGTTCGCGCAGGTGGGCGAGCTGCGCCGTGCAGGCCGTACATTGCGCCAGGTGCTGCTCAAGGCGCAAGGCATCGCCCGCGCCGAGTTCACCGTCAGCACTGGCCTGCAGCAGCAGGCGGGCGTCATTGCAGTTCATGGCCTGTCTCCCCAGCAGGTTGCGGCGGCGTGGCGTGGATGGCGGTTGCCGCGGCGGCCCTGTCCGTTACCGGTGCGGTGGACAGGGTGCCTGCCGCGCCAAGGTCGGCGCCGCCCCGGGTGCCAAGGCCGCGCGTGCCCTCCGCGCGCAAGGCCAGCACCGCCGCCGCCAGCAGCCTGCGCGCGCGTGCCAGCCGCGACATCACGGTACCCAGCGGGATTTGCGCGATGACCGCGATATCGCGATAGGGCAGATCCTCCAGCTCACGCAGCACCAGTACTTCCCGAAAGGCCAGCGGCAGCCGCTCCAGCGCCAGATGCAGCAGCCGGACATCCTCGGCGCGCAACAGCCATTGCTCAGGGCTATCGCCGTGGCCATCCTGCCAGCCGGGCAGCGGCTCGCCATCGAAATGCGCGTCGTCGTAGCCCGCGCTCTCGGCCTGGCCCGGCTGATGCCGCTTGCGCCAGGTGGTGAACCACGTGTTGCGCACGATCGCCAGCAGCCACGCGCGTGGCTGGTCGCCCCGGAAACTGTCAAAAAAACAGAAAGCCCGCAGGCAGGCTTCCTGCACCACGTCATCCGCCTCCGCGGGGCTGCCCGACAGCCAGCGGGCCAGGTTGTAGGCGGCGTCGAGGTGCGGAAGTACCAGATCGTCGAAACGGCGGCGCTGGTCGGCAGCGTTCACGTCACTCCTTTGGCTCGGTGCCCGGGTTGGACGCATCGCGCGCCATCCCCGTTCATTCCGTCTGTGCCGCGTATACCGGGAATGCATTGAGTTTATTCCCGAATCTCACCGCCACCGCGTAAAAAAAATTCGCCGGCAACGGGAATAAACACGCCTGCGCGCCGGTATGACAGGCAGGTCCCCAGCAACCTGATCAATCCGATCGATGCGATCGATCCGATCAACAGATGGAGCTCAACATGCAGCGAGCATGGAAGCGGCGCGATTTTCTCGGGCTTGCCGCGTGTGCCGGCGGCGCGGTGTTTGTGTCGGCATTGCCCGGATGGGCCGCCGGACGCGACGAAGCGTTCTACTTTGTGCAGCTCTCGGACGCGCACTGGGGGTTCCAGGGCCCGCCCAATCCCGACGCGCGCGGGACCTTGCCCAAGGCGGTGGCAGCGGTCAACGCACTGGCCGAGCCGCCGGATTTCCTGATGTTCACCGGCGACCTTACCCACACCACCGATGACCCCGCCGAGCGCCGCAGGCGCATGCGCGAGTTCCAGTCGATCATTGCCGCGCTCAAGGTGCCGGTCGTGCACCTGATGCCGGGCGAGCACGACGCCGGCCTGGACCAGGGCGCGGCCTACCGCGAACTGTTCGGGCCCACGCACTATGTGTTCGACCACAAGGGCGTGCACTTCATCGTGCTGGACAACGTGTCCGATCCTGCCGGGCGGGTGGGCGCTGCGCAGCTCGACTGGCTCGCCGCGGATCTTGCGCAGCAGCCGCAGTCGGCGCGCATCGTGGTGTTCACGCACCGTCCGCTGTTCGATCTGTATCCGCAGTGGGACTGGGCCACCCGGGACGGTGCGCAGGTCATCGAGCGGCTGATGCCGCATCCCAATGTGACAGTGTTCTACGGGCATATCCACCAGGAGCATCACCACATGACCGGGCATATCGCGCACCATGCGGCGCGCTCGCTGATATACCCGTTGCCGGCGGCAGGGTCGCAGCCGCAGCGCTTGCCGGTGCCGTGGGATCCGGCGCAGCCCTATCGGGGGTTGGGCTGGCGGGAAGTG
>NZ_JBXASU010000135.1:0-14849 GCF_058809705.1 Cupriavidus sp. MPR-AND1C
GTCTGCTTTGCAGCGGCGTTTCGTGTTGCGAGGGGGCGAATCATAGGGGACCCCCTCGGCCTTGGCAAGCGTTTTCTGAAATGATTCTGGTGTCGACAGAAAAGTGTCGCAAAAGACTTATGTAGGCCGGTTGGCACCACCGAACCACGGCGCTAGCCGGCAGCCACCTGGCTGCGGCAAACTATGGCCGCAGCACAGGCCCGGGGGGGCGCACGACGAAATCCGCTACACCCGCGGGTCACTCTATATAGAAGGAGGAACTTGCATGACCATTCGCATCGTGAAGCTCGGCTCGCCCCGACAGCCCGACGAGGGAATCCGCATCGGCACCGTACGCAGGCCGCCCCGGGGCGTGCCGAAAGCCGAGTTCGCCAAGCGTGACTTCTACGATGTGTGGTTTCCGAACCTGTCGCCCTCCGCCGAACTGGTTGCGCAGGCCCTGGACATACAGGCCGGGGGGGATGAAAAGGCATGGCGGGCATTCGAGCGGCACTTTCGTGCGGAAATGGCGCGCCCGGAAGCCAGCAGGACATTGGATCTACTGGCCGCGATGTCACAGCAAACGAATTTCTCGATTGGCTGTTATTGCGAACACGAGGAGCGATGCCACCGCTCTATATTGCGCGCCCTGCTGGCGGCGCGCGGGGCCGCGCTATCTTAGGCGATGCACTCAAACCGCCTTCTGGTCGCGCACGCACTGGCGGTGGAACAAGGGGCGCAGGCTGGGCCAGCGGATAGGCAGGAGCGGGGTGCAATGGCGCACAGCGTCGCGCTCGGCATAGTGGGCCAGCAGTTGCTGGCCAACCGACTGCCGGAAATAGGCGGGCGTCGGGTAGTCCATGGTCAATCCCTATTGTGGTTCATCAGGATCGACAGTATACCGAATTTTGGTGCACTGCGTCATGCCGAGGCTTGAAAACGCCCCATTCCGGGGCATGACATTGCTGCCGGAATGCCCAGAAATACCAATGAAATCAACGAAAAGCAGCGCCATGGCAGCGGCGGGTGCTGACTTGACTTGACGCGGGATCGATTTCGTATATCGAATACTATCTACCAGTGCTCAGGAACCTGTGGCGGCGGCCTCGGCCACATCTTCGGCTGCCTTGGCAGCGCTATAGACGTGCCGGGTCGCCAACAGCGCCGCAAGATCCGCATCGCCGGCGATGACGGCCTGCAGAATCTGCGCATGCTCTTCCCAGTTCTGCCGGGCACGCGTCACGTTGGCCGGCGCGAACAGCAGGCCCGTGCGCTCCCTGAGCGTACGCACCATATCCTGCAGCACGCTATTGGCCGCGATATTGCCCAGCACCTCATGGAAGCGGGTGTTCAATTCGATGAAGCGCTCCGAGCGTCCGCTCGCGGCGGCCTCGGTGCCCTGGCGCAGCACTTCGCCGAGCTCGGCGATCAAGGCGGGATCACGGCGCTGGGCAGCCAGCTTGGCGTTAAGCCCCTCCAGGGTGGCCCGCACTTCGACCATTTCCTTGGCAATGTTCGGCGACAGCGTCGCCACCGAGGCGCCCCGCCGGGGCTCGATGCGCACCAGGCCTTCGGCGGCAAGCGCGCGCAGCGCTTCCCGCACGGGGATGCGCGACACGCCCAGTTCAGTGGATAGCTTGTTCTCGACCAGGCGCTCGCCCTGGTTGTACTGCCCACCGAGGATGCGCTCACGCAACGTATCGGTCACCAGGGCAAACAATGGGGAGTGCTGGGCGCCAAGACTGGCGCCAGCGGAATCCGAACCAGGAAGTGCGTGTTCGGTACCATGGGCGTCGGACATAGATTCTGGCTTGGGTCGGCGAGACACTGTCCTCGGGTGTGGCGCGCGTGCGTGCCATCGCGGACGAATGTCAAAGGGACAAGGGACCGCGGCGCTGGCCCGGAAGACTGAGGGGCAATGCGATCGCGGCGGCATTGTCCGCATTGTATACCGGCGCGGTACGGTTTTTACGCAACACACATTGCCAGTGCCAAGGCTGACGCCAGGGCGCGCCGGCCCTGGCACAACGCGCCGCCCATGTGCCATGGGCACGGGTCCGGCAGGCTATGATGCGTAGGCTCTCCCAAACCCCGCCTGCGATTCGCCGATGGCTCTTAACCTGGTCTGGCTCTCCTTCTTCCTGCTCGCCTTCGTCGTCGCCTGCATTCGTGTGGCGACAGGCGATACCGCGGTGTTTCCGGCGATGCTCGCGAGCCTGTTCGACAACGCACGCACCGCGTTCGAGATTTCGCTTGGCCTGGCGGGCGTCATGAGCTTATGGCTGGGCATCATGCGCATTGGCGAGCGCGCCGGCGTAGTCGACGTCTTTGCGCGGGCGGTCAATCCGCTTTTGCGCCACTTCTTCCCCGGCGTTCCGCAGGGCCACCCGGCCCAGGGCGCGATGATGATGAATGTATCGGCCAACATGCTGGGGCTCGACAATGCGGCGACGCCGCTCGGCCTCAATGCCATGCGGGAGTTGCAGTCACTCAATCCGCGCGCTGACACAGCCAGCAACGCGCAGATCATGTTCATCGTGCTGAACACGGCTGGCTTGACGCTGATCCCGACTTCGGTGATCGCCATGCGGCAAGCGATCGCCGTCAAGCAAGGCCTGGTCGGGTTCAATGCCGCGGATATCTTCCTTCCTACCCTGCTCGCCACCTGCGTGTCCTGCGTTGCAGGCTTGCTGGCAGTGGCTTGGGCGCAGCGGCTCAACGTGCTCAAGCCGGCCGTGCTGGCCGCCTTCGGGCTGCTGGCGGCGGCTGTCGGCGGAGTCTTCCTCTGGCTGCGGCACGCGCCCCCGGAGCAGGTGAGCACCGCCACCGCGCTGGCTGGCAGCGGCTTCATCCTGACGTTGATTGTGGTCTTCCTGATTTGCGGCGCCGTACGCGGCATTAACGTCTACGAGGCCTTCATCGACGGCGCCAAAGAAGGCTTTGGCGTCGCGGTGCAAATCATTCCCTATCTGGTTGCGATCCTGGTGGCGATCGGGCTGTTTCGGGTGACCGGCTGCATGGATGTCCTGATGCGGGGCCTGAGCGCCGCTTTTGCCTGGCTGGGCCTCGATACCGCCTTCGTCCCCGCGCTGCCGGTCGGGCTGATGAAAATCCTGTCCGGCGCTGGCGCCCGCGGGCTGATGATCGACGTCATGAGCACCTACGGCGTCGACTCCTTCCAGGGCAAGCTCGCCGCGATCATCCAGGGATCGACCGAGACCACCTTCTATGTGCTCGCCGTGTACTTCGGCAGCGTCAACATCCGCAACACGCGGCATGCGCTTGCCTGCGCCTTGTTCGCCGATCTTGTGGGATTGTGCGCCGCAGTCGGCATCGCCTACCTGTTCTTCCGCTGAAACGGGCACGCCGTACCGCGATAAAAGCCGGCGAATCGTCAACAAACGCTCGATGAAAACAGGGCAAAAAGAGAGAAAAAACCAGTTTTCAATGTATTGCGCTGCAATTTTGTTGCTCACATGCAACATGTTTGTGAAGCCAGACACGCTTGGCCTGCATGCCGCTTGGTGCGACGCAACAAATCATATATAGTGGAGTCTGTCTCCTCCACCACCTCGGTGGATTCCAGCCCGCGCACGAAACTGCGCGGGTTTTTTTTGTCCGCGTTTTGCCAGTCCGCGTGGTTTGCCCTTGCTGTGGTGGCTCACAGCAAAGCCTGCAGTCGATTCTGCCCAGCGCACCAAAGAAGCCCAGGCGCTGCACCATGAGAAGGCCAAACCGCACCGCTCCGGTGTAAAACCCCGGATTTCGCGCTAAATGTTGCGACGCAACATTCGATCCCGTAGAGTCAGCCTGTCCCTTGCGCCTGGCAGGGCGGATCTCCGCCTCGCAGCGCCCACCCTCCTTGCTGACATGATTTCCGCGCTGCGCCTGCCCCGCCCCGATGCCTCGATGTTGCAAAGAGGCCTGGTCTACGCCTTCTCGTTCCTGGTCCTGGCCGGCACGGGATGGCTCACCGGGGAAGCTGGCTATCTGTGGGCGGCAACGGCTTCGATCTGGACCTGCCTGGCCGACCGCCGCGGCACCGCCGCCGAACGGCTGGCGGCACTGGGCTCTGTCGGCATTGGCGGCGCGGCCGCATGTGCCCTGGGCACCGCTGCGGCGGTGACGCCATGGACGGCGCTCGCCGTGGTGCTTTTCACCGGGCTGGCCGCCGGGCTGGCCGAGACCCGCGGCCCCGTGCCTGCGCTGTCGGCCAAGCTGCTTTACGTGGTGCTGATCGCCTCCTGCCTGCAACCAGCGGGCGGGGCCGAACTGGCCGCGCGTGTGCTGGCCCGCAGCCAGGAATTCCTGCTCGGTGGAGTCTTCGCCTGCGTCGTCAGCCTGGCTCTCATCCGATCCGCTCGCGACACGCGGCCGCGCGCCGAGATACTGGCGGTGTTCGATGCGTTGCTGCGTTTTGCCTCCGATCTGGCGGCCGATGCGCCCGTGGGCGACGCGACGGCCATCAAGCGCGACATCCGCGAGCGTATCGAGGCTGCGCATCAGGCGATCAACATGCGGCGCAGCCTGCGGGACCCGCTTGGGCTGATGCACTATGCCTATGTGGTGAGCCTGGCCGATGCCATGTTCGCCCTGTTGATCGTTGCCGCCGAACTGCGCAGCCGGGCCGATGACACAGGCCCCAAAGCCGGTGACGCTGGCAGTGCAGAGCACCTGCCGCTGCGCCACTTGCTGCGCTGCGTCACCGATGTCCGGGAGCAGGTCGGCGAAGGTCTGGCGCATCGCGCGCCTGACCTGCCGTCGCTATGCGCGGCGCTGGCTGGCGAACTGCGCCGCCTGCATGCGCCGCTGGCCAATGCCGGGGCGCCGCCGTTGTACCAGGCTGCGCTGAGCGCACTGGCCCGCTATCCGGCCTTCGGCGACTGGCGCCGCGAGTACCGTTGGCCGCGGCGCGCCTTGCGCCGGACATGGCAACGCTGGCGCGCCGTGGTTGCGGAGCACACCGCTCGCGATGCCCGCGTGGCCCGCCATGCGGTGCGGCTGGCGCTGGCTGGCGGCCTGAGCCTGATGCCGGCGCAGTTCTGGAGAGTCGATCACGGATACTGGGTGGCGGTCACCGTCATCATGGTGCTTAGCCCTCAGTTGCAAACCACCCGCAGGATCTCGTTCCTGCGCTTCGCGGGTTCCCTGGCCGGCGCGCTGCTGGCCTGTGCCATCGGCCTGGCTCACCCATCGGCGCCGCTGGCCCTGGCAATCAGCGCGGCCTGCCTGGCGGCCGCCTACACGTGCCGGCTCGCAGGCAGTCCCGGTGCCTTCGCGATGTGCCTGACGCCCGCGGTGATCCTGTTCTCGTGGGTCGGGGCCCCAGCGGCGGACAGCAGCCACTTTGCCGCGCTGCGGGGCATCGATACGGCGCTGGGCTGCCTGATCGCCCTGGCCACCTACTACGTGCTTGCGCCGCGCGCCGAGCTATCGCGGGTTTATCGCCATAGCCTCGACGCGCTGGCGGCAAACACAGCGTACCTGCGCGCAGCATTCGCCGGCGCCAGCGCGTTCACGACCTCGCCCACCCGCTCGCCCGCGCCGACGCAGACACGGCTGGAAGCCTTGCGCATGGCGGCCGGGCGTACCTCCAGCCGGGCGGATCAAACCTTGCAACAGGGCGTGGCAGAGCTCGCTCCGGAACTGGCCCGCGAGTACACCCAGTTGCACCTGGGCTTGCGGCGCATGGCGGCACTGGCTGGCTTGGTGCGTGCCGGGCTAGAGGCCGAAGCGGGCAAAAGCCAGCCGGAACCGGCCACGCAGGCGGTCCTGCAAGGCCTCGCCGCACAGCTGTCCGACCTGGCGGCCAACCCCGGCGCAGGCGTGACTTCGCTTGCAAGCGGGTTCCAGCCCGATTCCGCCGCACCGCTGGACCGGTTTCTGGTTGAACAGGCCGGCTTCGCCTCGACCCTGATCAGCGCCACCCACTCAGCCGTAGCCGCCGTGCAGCGGCTGGCTGGCGGCCAGCCCAAGCCCAACGAGCCGCATGTGCCATATCCGGGTTGATGGCGGTCAAAGCCCAGCACTCTGCGTTCATCGCGGATCGGAACCATCTCCTAGAATGGTTCCATTCCTCAGTGACCGGTGTGAGGCACGCCATGCCCGAAGTTTCCTTTCCCCGCAGCGTTCCCACCTACTGTGCGGCTAGCCTGACCCTCTCCTGCCCCGCCACTGTCAACGGGCAACCCACCTTGTATTCGATCACGGCCGAGGCGCTCGAGACCCATTTCGGCGCCCGCTCCCCACGCGAGGAGGACCTGGTACGGGCGTTTACCAGCCATCGGCAGCGTATCGAACACATTGCCGAGAGCCTGTTTGAACTCACCCAGGCGCGGGAAATCCTGTTGCGCAGCGGGCACATCCGATTCGCAGGCTGAAGGCTCAGCCTTGCGCCGCCTGGCCGCGCACCAGGAGCACCGGCACGCTGGCCTGCCGGATCACGGACTCGGCCACGCTGCCCAGGACCAGCCTGCGCACGCCACGCCGGCCGTGGGTGCCGATCACGATGAGGTCTGCGCCCCACTCGGCAGCGGCATCGTTTACCGCGCTGGCAATGTCGCCCCCAACGGCCTGCTGGGTGACCAGCCGCGTTTCGTGGGGCACGCCCTGCACGCTCAGGCGTTGCGCAGCGGCCGCCAGTGCACGTTCGCCGCTGTCAGCCAACGCTTGCAGCACGGGCGTCGGGTCGTAATACTCAACATCGAACATAAGCTGGCCGTTGTCCACGACATACAAGACGAGGACTTGCGCGCCCCCGGTGCCCGCGATCCGGATTGCCTCGGCAAGCGCCAGGTCGGAGGTTGCGCTGCCATCCACTGCCACCACAATCTTCTTATAAGCCGTATTCGTCATTGCCATTTTCTCCAGAAGAACAACGGATAGTGGCGGATGCGACATCGCATTCCGCCGGATTCGATACTACTCGCCCCCGCGCGACGCAGACGTTCCATGCGCGCCCGAGTCCACAATCACGAGGTAGCGCCCGGGCCGGGCCACCGGCGCCCGGCCCGGCGCCAGGACCCAGAGCGAGTCGCCGCGCTGCGCAGCCGCCAGGTAGTCGGCATCCAGCAGCCCATAGTGGTCAAGGAGGCGATTCAGGGTGGCGGGAATCCGCACGCATCCCTTGGAGGCCGGGTGGCCCAGCCGAGATTCAAGCCGGTCCGGATCGGTAGCATGCATCTGCAAGCGCATCTGGCTCTCCCCGCCCTTGCCCCAGCCACGTTGGGCATCGACCCAGCCGAAGTCATAGATGCGCATCCCGCTGACGCCGTAGCCGCGGATGCCGTTTTCGTTGTAGGTGCCCTCGGCGCGGAAATCCATGTTGTCCATGCTGTGGCTGAATACACCGGTCGGGGTAATGAAATGATCGAAAGCGCCTGGCTTGCCTGTCGAGACGGGCGCGGCGCCCACCCACTGCCAGGGCGCATCGTCGGCGGGCCGCGCGAACAGCATGGCGGCCTGGACGCGCGGGTTGCGATCAACCAGCACAGCCCAGTCACCCGCATCGGCCTCTCGCCCGTCTGCCTGTAGCGCGGACGCCAGCAAGCCGGCATACCGCACGGCGACGGCCGCCGGGAGACTGAGATGGCGGGACACCTGCTGCGCGAATGCTTGCCGGACCATGCTGAGCTCATTGGCGGCGGCAAGTGGTGACTGGAACGCTACCAGCGCGGCTAACGCCGATGGCGCCAGACATCTGAAGCGAACGAGCCAGCGCCGGAAACCCTTGACGCGGGCCCGCCCGAGGCGAGCGCACGGCATGATTGCCTCCTTTGGACGGGCGTTGCGGCTAAACGCCATGGTTGGCGTTTACGCGGTACGGCGCCTTGTGCAGAATCAAGCTCCATGCACGCAGGCGCTCCGACGCCAACGTCCCGAAACGGTGGACGGTCTACCTATATAGACCGCGAGGGCACCGACTATTTCCGTTGTGTATGCCAGACGCCGCTTCCAGCGGACGAAGGATCGCCAGCGCACCGAGCGTTGCGGCTCAGCCGCCGCGTTTCGTGCCTTACGCCGGTCGCATCCATATACAATCACGCCCATGCAATACATCCATGTCGTCAACGGCGACGTAGCGGGCAACACGCTACGGCAAGCCCTCGCTCAGGCCGCCAGGCCCGACCCGGTCGTCGTGCTTCGCGACGATCTCGCCGTCGGGCCGCTGGCCGATGTCGATAGCAGCGGGCTCATCCGCTCTGGTTTCTGGCAGCGCGTGGCGCCGCACAGCGACATCGACTTCGCCGCGGAAATGCATCAGGCGCTGGACCAGCTGCATGGCCTGCGCAAGGATGAGCTGGAGGTTGCCATCTGGCATGGCCAGAGCGCTTCCGACCAGTTGATGCTGCGCCGGGTGGTGTTCCACCTCTACCAGTCGCCCCAGCGCATCAATGAAGTGGCCATGGACCTGCGCGAGCTGGAAGCGCCCGCGCGCGGCAACCTGGCCGCTATCGGCATGTATCCCGCGGCCCGGCTGGCGCGGCGCTTCTCCACCATCGCCCCGGTCTCGGTGCTGCGCCTGGGCCGGCTGGGCTATGAGTGGCAGCAGAACGTCAAGGAAAACGCCGACGTGCGCCTGTGGAAGGGCAATACGCTGGTGCCCGCGGCTTACCACACGGTCGATGAAGTGATCCTGGAGCGCGCCCCGCTGGAATGGGCGCCGGCCGCGCAAGTGGTGGGCGGCGTGATGGGCGCCATCGAAGGCCTGCTGGCCAGCGACTGGTTTGTGTTCTGGCGCTGCCGCGAGCTGATCGGCGCCGGCCAGCTGGTGCTGCGCGGCAACGCCGAATCGCTGCAGACCTGCGAGCTGCGCCGCAACCTGTCCGCCGGCGGCGAGTAAAAAGAAAAAAGAGAAGGTCTCCATGGCCCGTACCAAGGCACCCGATTTCGAGGCGCAGCGCGAGCAGATCCTGGACCTGGCTGCCGCCGCCTTTGCCGCCAGCAGCTACCCCAGCACCTCGATGGCCGACCTGGCTGCCGCCTGCGGCACCTCCAAGGCCCGGCTGTACCACTATTACGAGAGCAAGGAGGCGATCCTGTTCGACCTGCTCGACCGCTATACGCGCCGGCTGATGCTGATCGTGACCGAGGTCGAGGCGGAAGCGGAACGCCAGGGACGCAGCGAGCTGGATAGCTTCTCCAACCTGATCCGGGCCTTCCTGGCCGAGTACGAGACCTCGCAGACCCGGCATGTCGCCCTGATCAACGACGTCAAGTTCCTCGCCGAGGAGCAGCGCGACCAGATCCTCAAGCGCGAGCGCGATGTGGTAGCCGCCTTCTCCCGCCAGTTGCGCCGGGCCTATCCCGAGCGCGTCACCCGCGACAACCAGGCCGCGCTGACGATGACGGTGTTCGGCATGATCAACTGGACCTTCACCTGGCTCAAGCCGGGCGGCAAGCTGTCGTACGCGGAGTTCGCCGAGATGGTGATCGACCTGCTGGCGGGCGGGCTGCCTGGCGCCCGCGCAGAACCCGCGGCGCGGCTGCGCGGTGTCGAGTAACACATATTCATAGGCAATGCCGGCGCCATTGAAGCGCCGGCGCGGCACCTCAGGACCAGTCTTCCTCTTCCCGCTGGCGGCGCTGATCGCGGTCCTGGCGGAACATCTCCTCCAGCTCGTCGCGCGCCTGGCGCGCCAGCGAGACCAGCTTCTTCTGGTCCGTGTAGTGCGGGTAGAAGCGCTCGATCGCCGCGATGTTATGCCGGCGAAAGCGCAGCGCGACCGAGCGTGCCTGCACGGGATCGTAGCCCAGCCCCTCCAGCACGCGACGGCCCAGCAACAGCGAGCCCTCGAACACTTCGCGCTCGAACAGATGCACGCCGCGGTCCTTGAGCTGGTAGACGTGCGACACATGGCGCGCCCGCGCGTAGATCTGCAGGTGTGGGAAACGCGCTCGCACGCTGTCGATCAGCGCGAGGCTGTCCTCCATGCCATCAATCGCCACCACCAGGATGCGGGCCCGCTCCGCGCCTGCGGATTCAAGCAGGTCCATGCGTGTGGCGTCCCCATAGAACACCTTGAAATCGTACTGGCGCAGAAACTCGATCTGGTCGGGATCATGGTCCAGCACGGTCACACCGATCCCTTGCGCATAGAGCAGGCGGCCGATGATCTGGCCAAAGCGGCCAAAGCCGGCGATCAGCACGGGGTTGTCCTGCGGCGCGATCACGTCGTCCGGGCGCCGCGCCAGGCGGGCCAGCCGGGGCGCCACCAGCCGGTCGAAGGCCAGCAGGAGCAATGGCGTGGCCACCATCGACAGCGCCACCACCAGCACCAGCAGCGCCTCGGTGCGTGCCGGCAGCAAGCCGGCGCCACCCGCCACGCCAAACACCACGAAGGCGAACTCGCCGCCCTGTGAAATCAGCAGCGCGAACAATAGCCACTGGCCGCGCGCGATGCCAAAGCGCGGCGCCAGCAAGGCCAGCACCAGCGTCTTGAGCAGCACGAAGCCAATCACCAGGGCAGCCACCCGCACCGGCGCATGCATCAGTACGCCGAAGTCGATCGACATGCCTACCGCCATGAAGAACAAGCCCAGCAGCAGGCCCTTGAAGGGCTCAAGGTCGGCTTCCAGCGCATGGCGGTACTCCGAGTCCGCCAGCAGCACGCCAGCCAGGAAGGTGCCCAGCGCCATCGACAATCCCACCGCGTCCATCATCAGCGCGATGCCCACCACGAGCAGCAGTGCGAAGGCAGTAAACATCTCGCGCATGTCGGTTCGCGCGATAAAGCGCAGCGCGGGGCGGACCAGATAGCGCCCGCCCACCACCACGGCGCCGATCACCCCGACCGCCTTTGCCGCCCCGAGCCAGCCCGCCGCGCCGGACGCGCCGGCGTCGGCGCCACCGGCAGCCAGCAGCGGCAACAGCGCGATCATCGGAATCGCGGCAATGTCCTGGAACAGCAGGATGCCAAAGCTGGCGGAACCCGCCGGCGTGCCAAAGAGATTGCGTTCGGTCAGCGTGGCCAGCGCGATCGCGGTGGACGACAGCGCCAGCCCCAGGCCCGCCACCAGCGCGACCTGCCACGATGCCCCGACCAGCGCGGCGGCGCCGCCGAGCAGGAGCGCGCAGGCCGCCATCTGGGCGCCGCCATAACCAAAGATCACGCGGCGCAGCGCCCACAGCTTCTTGGGCTCGAGCTCCAGACCGATCACGAACATCATCAGCACCACGCCGAACTCGGAAAAATGCAGGATGGATTCGACGTTGGTCACCAGCCGCAGTGCCCACGGGCCGATCGCCACGCCGGCCAGCAGGTAGCCGAGCACCGCGCCCAGGCCAAAGCGGCGCGCCACCGGCACCGCCACTACCGCGGCAACCAGAAAGACCACCAGGGCCACCAGGAAATCATGTTGTTCCATGGCGCGCTCCTCAGCTTGCGGCGGCGTTGGTGACAACGCCGCGAGCGCCGTCAGCAATGCCGCCCAGCACACCGGTGACCCGGCCGATATGGCCGGCAAGCGCCTGGGCATCAGCCTGGTTGGCATCGTGCAGCACCAGCGGCGACAGCCAGCTCATGCCGCACAGCACGGCGGTCTGCTCCAGCGGCAGCATGTACTCCTCGATGCTGTGGCCATGGGTGCCGTCGGGCCCGTAGGAGTCGGCGTGGCCACCGGTGCTGGCCACCACCAGCATGGACTTGCCGCGCAGCGCCGTACCGCCGGGGCCGTAAGCCCAGCCGCTCTCCAGCACGTCATCCACCCACAGCTTGAGCAGCGCCGGCATGCTGTACCACTGCACCGGGAACTGCAGCACCAGCGTACCGGCCCGCGCGAGCGCGCGCTGCTCGGCTACCACATCGATGTCGTAGTCGGTATAGCTGGTGTAGAGATCGTGCACGGTCACGCCGGGCAGGCTTTCCAGCGCCGCCGCCAGCGGACGATTGACGCGCGACAGGTGCGGCCTGGGGTGGGCGTAGATAACGAGAATCGGGGGCTCGGCCTTGGGGTCCACGAAAAATCCTGAAAAATCGGTTGCGCAACAGTCGCCACGAGGCCGAAAGATGCGCCTAGAACACTTTGAACTGCGAATAACCGGGGCTGCTTCACCCCGAGGCAGGGGCCGATCTCACGCCCCAGCACGGAAAAAGCGGATATGCGGCGTTGCAGCAAACCCACACCGCCGGGCGGAAAGCGCGCTTAAAGCACCAAACAACCCATTGATTTATATAGATTTAGTTGGAATTTACAAAATCGAACAAGGTTGATGCGAGGCTCACCTTACGTGGAACTGACAAATCCACTACAATACTTTTTGCATTGCAGCAAGATAGTGTTTGCCCTTGTACTCAGGCCGATTTGTCGAAAGTGCATGGACGAACACCCGCTGAGTGCTATTTTTATACCTGATTACGTCGCAAGGAAAACAAAGTGAATCCGCTCGAACTGAGCAAGGCCGTCGGGGCCGTATCCGACGAAGATCTCCGCCGTGCAGCCGCAGCAACGCAAGCCTCGCATCGCCCCGCCACCCTGGTGCGCGAGTTGGCTGCGCATCATCGCTCGCGCCTGCTGAAGCATTTCCTCGCCCTGGGCGAGGAGGATCGCCTGCTCCGTTTTGGCCAGTCGGTTGGCGATCATGTGATCGAAGCCTACGTCGACAGCATCGATTTCGACCACGACACCGTGTTCGGCGTGTACGACGAGCACCTGGAACTGATTGGCGTGGGCCACTTTGCCAACCTGCGCGACAACACGCAAGGCCGCGTCGCCGAGTTCGGCGTCTCCGTGTCGCAGAGCGCACGTGGCCGCGGCATAGGCAGCTCGCTGTTCGAGCGTGCGGCCATGCACGGCCGCAACAGCAATGTGCGCACCCTGTACATGCACTGCCTGTCGCGCAATGCCGCCATGATGCACATTGCCAAAAAGGCCGGCATGAAGGTGCAGTATGCGTACGGCGAGGCCGATGCCTACCTTGAACTGCCGCCTGCCGATACCGTCAGCCGCCTGACCGAGGCGCTCGACGAGCAGGTTGCCGACCTCGACTACATGCTGCGCCGCAACCTGCGCGATGCGCGCCGTTTCGGCCTGCGCTTCTGGCGCTCGATGGTGCCGCAAAAGCACACCGCCTGAGCGAAGCCTGCCGGCATTGCACCCACGGCGCGCCCGCCCGGCGCGCCATTTTCTTTGGTGCCGGCGATAACCGCGAGGCCCTCAGCCCCCTGGTACCGGCAAGGCCGTGGTGTCCTTGATGCATTCGAGAGCGAAGCTCGATCGTACGTCGATGACCGCGGGATGGGCCAGCAAGTGGTCCTTCATGAAGCGTGCGAAATGCTCCATGTCTTCCACGTAGACCTTGAGCAGCAGGTCCATCTCCCCGGTCATGGCGTGGCAGGCGGCCACTTCCGGCCAGATCTCGATGGCCGCGCGGAACAAGTCCAGCGGCGCCTTGCCCTTGGGCGCGCCCCCGTGCTTCTCGAGCCGTACATTGATATAAGCCAACAGCCCCAGCCCGATCCGGCCGGGTTCCAGCAGCGCCGCGTACTGGCGAATCACGCCAACCTCCTCCAGCCGGCGGATGCGCCGCAGGCACGGGCTGGGTGACAGGTTCACGCGTTCGGCCACTTCCAGGTTGGTCAGCCTCCCGTTGGTCTGCAGCACCTCCAGGATCTTCCTGTCGATCTTGTCCAGCTCCACCTTGCTCACGATATTGTTGCTCCGCAATATGTTTGTCGGCAATTTTTTTGCGCAAATTTAGCAAACCGTGCACAAGTACGCAATTTTTTATGGCGACCTGTCTCCTCCAGCTTCATTTCGCCCTGCGCGATCGCCTTCCGGGTGCAAGATGCCGCCGCGGCGTACAGCCCATGCACAGGAACGGGGCGTCAGAGACTGCCATGGCAAATGCGGCCGGATCGCCCCGGACGTTCCGGCCTTCAGGGGCGCGGACTATTCGCTGATCTGGCAGGTCGAGCGTTCGGAAGGCAAGGATGGTGCCAACACTGGCAAGAGCCGCCAGCCACGGAGCAAAAAAAAAAGCGCGGCCGGCAACGGTCGCGCTTTTTTCATCTGCCCACGGCGCGACGCGCCGTGGATCCTGCCTCAATCAGCCACCGCTGCTCGACGGCGCTGCCGGGTTGGACTGGCTACCGCGGGGCATCCGCTGCATGCGCTGCTCGTGCATCCTCTGCATGCCAGCGTGGATCTCGTCCAGCGTCAGCTTGCCGTCGTGGTTGGTGTCGAGCTGGTCGAAGTGCTTAGCCAGGTGAGGCATCCCGGCTTGCACCTCTGCCTTGGTCAGCGCACCGTCGCCATTCTTGTCGGCCGCCTTGAAGCGGGCATCGAGCTCGGCCCGCATCTCGGCACGGCGCTGCTCCATCATCGCCTTGTGGTAGGCCGCCAGTTCGCTCTTGTCGAGCTTGCCGTCGTGATTGGTGTCGATCTTGTTGAAGAGCGCGTCGGCCTCCGCCTTGGAGATCGTGCCATCGCCGTCGGTATCGATCGATTTGAACCACATGCCGCCGCCATGCTCCATATGGTGGCGCATACCCGCCTGGGGTCCCGGGCCCGGCGCGGCGGGGGCAGTGGTCTGGGCGAAAGCTGCGCCACCCATCGCCAGGAACACCGCCGAAGCGGCCATGAAATTCCGGATCGAACGTGCCTTGAGATTGCCTTGCATGTCTTTGCTCCTTTTTCGTCTCGGTGGACTGGTAAGGATTAGAGCGCACGCCAGGCTGGAAAGTTGGTCCACCTAATACGTTGTTACGCGGCTCACAGTTAGGCACCGCCGGCGTAAACCGCTGAAAGTAACGTAAACAAATTGGCGCAGCGCTGTTACAAATCAGTCTTTAGCGGAGATAGGTTCGTTGCCGCCCTGGGACTGCTGCTGCGGCAAGGACTGCGGCGGCGGTGCGGGGATGGGCGTGGCG
>NZ_JBXASU010000136.1:0-14633 GCF_058809705.1 Cupriavidus sp. MPR-AND1C
TACGGCCGACCGTGCACAGCGCGGTGTTGCCGGCGGTCACGCCCGACAGGGCGACGGATTTCTTCGGCTTCGGGGCGTTCTGCGGGACTGGCTGCTGCTCTGACATCGTGTCTCCTGTCTGGTCTCTTACCCGAGCCAAGCGCGGGGTCGCTCCTGTGGCACACCGTGGTCATCGCCTGGCGTACACCAGGCAACGCTCATGCAAAGAAGCGTTCGAGCACCGTGCCGGGCAAATCAGCACCGGTGGCGTGCGCCCGCTGCAGCAGCGACCAGTAATACCGGTAGCTGGCGCGGTCGTGCAACTGGCCCTGGTGGCGGATCGGCGCCCAGTTGTTCTCGTAGGCGGCCAGCAGGATCTCGCTGGACGCGCCAATCTCCGTGCCGCTGGGGCGGAAGGCCGCCACGATCGGCTGGATCTGGCTCGGGTGAATGCTCCACTTGCGCAGGTAGCCGAATTCGGCCCGGGCGCGCAGGGCATCGTCTCCGGCGCGGAATGGCTGCTCGATATCCGTGCTGACGTTATGCGAGGGCACCTTGCCGTACCGATGGCAGGCGGCCGAGATCTCCAGCATGGCGCGCCGGATCAGCGGGTGCTCGAACTGCTGCGGCGAGCGCATGGCGTCGCCCGGGATGGCACCGTGGTGGGCGGAAACGAAATCCATCAGCCCGAAGCTGAGGCATTCCACCTGCACGAGGCGGGCGATGTCGAATACCTGGTCCAATGCGGCATGCGTCTCTATCAGCACATGAATGGGGATGTGCCGTGCGATACCCGCGGCGCGGGCCGCCTGGTTCATGTGGTCGGTGACGCGCGCGACCTCGACCACATCGGTCACCTTGGGCACCACCACATAGGCCAGCCGGGCGCCGGCGCTGCCCACCAGGATGTCGATGTCCTGGCGCCAGCAGGGGTGCGCCGGGTCATGGATGCGCACGCCCACGCGGTTGAAGTGGTTTTGCGGGCTGTTGATGAGGCGTGCGCACAACTCGGCGTGCTCGCGCTCCAGCCCGACGGCGGCGCCGTCTTCGCAGTCGAAGGTGATGTCGAAGACGGGCCCAAGCTCTTGCTGCAGGGCAAGCGATTTCAACATCAGCTTTTCGTTGCCGGCATAGTGGTCGCAGACCGGCAGTTGCGTCGGAATGGCTTCGCCCTGGAACAAGACCTCGGAAGGATGCACTTTATTCAATCGAATAGCGGTTGAGGGAGGCAGGGGCGGGGCGCCAGAATGCAAAAACCGGAGCCTGCGCCGATTCGTGAATCGATGCGAGGCTCCGGTCTGGTCATTGGCGCTGCCTGGATCCTGGATCAGCCGAGCAGGTGCTGCACGCCGGCACGCTCTTCTTCCAGTTCCTTGAGCGTGATATTGATCTTTTCCTGGCTGTAGGCGTCGACTTCGAGGCCCTTGATCATTTCGTACTTGCCGTTGGCGGTGGTCACCGGGAAGCCGAACATGGTGTCTTCGGGGATGCCGTACGAACCGTCCGACGGGATGCCCATGGTGACCCACTTGCCGTTCGAGCCCAGGACCCAGTCATGCACGTGGTCGATGGCAGCGTTGGCGGCCGAAGCTGCCGACGACAGGCCACGGGCCTCGATGATGGCGGCGCCGCGCTTGCCAACGGTCGGCAGGAACACGTCGTTGTTCCAGGCGTGGTCGTTGATCAGGTCCTTGACGCTCTGGCCGTCGACGGTCGCGTAGCGGTAGTCGGCATACATGGTCGGGCTGTGGTTGCCCCAGACGAACATCTTCTCGATCGACGCAACCGGCTTGCCGGTCTTGGCGGCGATTTGCGACAGGGCACGATTGTGATCCAGGCGCAGCATGGCGGTGAAGTTCTCCTTGGGCAGGCTCGGAGCCGACTTCATCGCGATGTAGGCGTTGGTGTTGGCCGGGTTGCCGACCACCAGCACCTTGATGTCGCGGGCGGCGACTTCGTCCAGCGCCTTGCCTTGCACCGTGAAGATCTGTGCGTTGGCTTCGAGCAGGTCCTTGCGCTCCATGCCCTTGCTACGCGGACGGGCACCGACCAGCAGCGCAACGTTGGCGTCCTTGAACGCGACCTTGGGGTCATCGGTGATCACCACGCCGGCCAGCAACGGGAATGCGCAATCTTCCAGTTCCATCACCACGCCCTTGACGGCGGCCTGGGCTTGCGGGAGGTCGAGCAATTGGAGGATGACCGGCTGGTCTTTGCCAAGCATGTCGCCATTGGCGATGCGGAACAGCAGGGAGTAGCCGATCTGGCCAGCGGCGCCGGTGACTGCGACGCGCATTGGGGCTTTAGCCATGAGTAATTCTCCAAACAAGAAGAGGGGGAAACTGGTCGGTGCCTGGCCGGGAGGTAGCCCGGATGTCACCGGTTGCGGGTTTGTCGCCACGGCGGCAAGCGGCAATCCGCCGGCGCGCTGCTAGCGATACCGACTGGAGGGAGCCACAACGGGTCATGGGGTGCGACAAAGCGTAAGTCTACTGCGAAGAGGGGTGCCGTATCCAGAGCGGGTGTCGGCGTGAAACCTGCGGGAGTGTAGGCCTGCCCATTTGTGTTGTCAATTCATATGTCTTATATAAGACATAAGACATTTGATGACGGGGTGGACGCGCTTCCTCGTTTTGTGGTGAAATTCGCCTATGTCATCCCTGCCCCCGTCCCTCGCCGGCACTGCCGTTGCTGCAGTGCAGGATAACGGTGCCGCTACGTCCGGCGCCGGGACGCAGCCGTCCGCGGCGGCGGCCTCGCCAACATTCAGCCCACTCTACCAGCAGATCAAGGCGCTCATCACGCAGAGCCTGCAGTCCGGCGAATGGAAGCCCGGCGACATGATCCCCAGTGAAATGGACCTGGCGGCCCGCTACAAGGTCAGCCAGGGCACGGTGCGCAAGGCCATCGACGAGCTCGCCGCCGAGAACCTGGTGGCGCGCCGCCAGGGCAAGGGCACCTTTGTCACGACACACCACGAAGATGGGGTGAAGTTCCGCTTCCTGCGCCTGGTGCCCGACGAGGGCGAGCCCCATTATGGGGCCAGCCAGGTGCTGGAATGCAAGCGCCTGCGCGCGCCGGCCGAAATCGCACGCCTTCTCGATATCCGCACCGGCGATGGTGTGGTGCAGATCCGCCGCGTGCTGTTTTTCTCCGGCGAGCCGACCGTGCTGGACGAAATCTGGCTGCTGGGCACCAACTTCAAGGGCCTGACGGCTGAGAAGCTGACCGAATGGAAGGGCCCGATGTATGCGCTGTTCGAGGCCGAGTTCGGCACGCGCATGATCCGGGCGACCGAAAAAATCCGCGCGGTGGCCGCCGACCAGGCCACCGCGTCACTGTTGTCCGTGGACGCTGGCACGCCGCTCTTGTCTGTCGAGCGTGTCTCTTTCACCTATGGCGACCGGCCCGTCGAAGTCCGCCGCGGCTTGTATGTAACCACCCGGCACTATTATCAGAACGATTTGAGCTGATACGCCGGAATGCAATCCATGTCGATTATTGCTGTTGCAGCCACGGCAGCCGCCGCTGTTGCGTAAAGCAGGGGTGATCACTCGCGGCATGGTTGCGTGCGATTGTCGGGCACGCCATGTTGGTGCGCGATAGCTGAAAATTATTGGTGCGCCGCGCAACAAAGGCGCTAAAATTATCGGGATTTGCTCCGGCTGCATCCATTTGCATCCAGGGCGCTCAGAAGTTTCGTTTTTTGTTTATCGCAAATGGGGTCTAGCAATGGCTGAAGCCAAACAAGCCAGGCCGGAGTTCCGGAACATCCATGTGACGCAGCTGGCGCGTTACAGGTTGCCCTGGGCCGGCAAGGTGTCCATCCTGCATCGCGCAAGCGGCGCTCTGATGTTCCTCCTCCTTCCTTTCATCCTGTATCTCTTCGAGCAGAGCGTCACTTCCGAACTGAGCTTCGCAAAGTTCTCGGCGCTTCTGTCCGGTGGCTTCGTCAAGCTGGTTCTGCTGGCTCTGATCTGGGGTTACCTGCACCACTTCTGCGCCGGCATCCGTTTCCTGCTGCTCGACGTGCACGTTGGCGTGACCAAGCCCGCTTCGGCGAAGTCCGCTGTTGCCGTGCTGGTCATCAGCCTGTTGCTCACCGCTGTGTTCGGCCTGAAGCTGTTCGGCCTGTTCTGAGGAGAGAGTCAACGTGGCAAATAATAATATCGGTCCCAAGCGTCTGGTCGTCGGTGCGCACTACGGTCTCAAAGACTGGCTCGCGCAGCGCGTCACCGCTGTCATCATGGTGGTCTTCACCATCGTGCTGGCAGTCGCCTTCCTGCTCTCGAACGGCGCTTCCTACGAAGCGTGGGCGGGTCTCTTCTCCAACCAGTGGATGAAGATCATCACGTTCCTCACCATCCTGTCGCTGCTGTATCACGCCTGGATTGGCGTGCGCGACATCTGGATGGACTATGTGAAGCCGATGGCCGTGCGCCTCGTGCTGCAAGTTCTTACGATTCTGTGGCTCGTCGGTTGTGCGGGCTACGCAGCTCAGATTCTCTGGAGGGTGTAATAAATGGTCGCAGTCAAGACAGGATTGCCGCGTCGTCGCTTCGACGTGGTCATCGTCGGGGCGGGCGGCGCTGGGATGCGCGCATCCCTCCAGCTCGCGGAAGCCGGCCTGAATGTAGCCGTGCTCTCCAAGGTTTTCCCGACGCGCTCGCACACCGTGGCGGCGCAGGGTGGCATTGGCGCTTCGCTCGGCAACATGAGCGAGGACAACTGGCACTATCACTTCTACGACACCATCAAGGGTTCCGATTGGCTGGGCGACCAGGACGCAATCGAATTCATGTGCCGTGAAGCTCCCAAGGTCGTCTACGAACTCGAGCACTTCGGCATGCCGTTCGACCGTAACGCCGACGGCACCATCTACCAGCGTCCGTTCGGCGGCCATACGTCGAACTACGGCGAGAAGCCGGTCCAGCGCGCTTGCGCGGCTGCCGACCGTACCGGCCACGCACTGCTGCACACGCTGTACCAGCGCAATGTGCGCGCCAAGACACACTTCTTCGTCGAGTGGATGGCGCTGGACCTGATCCGCGACGCCGACGGCGATGTGCTGGGCGTGACCGCGCTGGAAATGGAAACCGGCGAGGTCTACATCCTCGAGGCCAAGACCACGCTGTTCGCCACCGGTGGCGCCGGCCGTATCTATGCCGCGTCGACCAATGCCTTCATCAACACCGGTGACGGCCTGGGCATGGCAGCGCGCGCAGGCGTGCCGCTGGAAGACATGGAGTTCTGGCAGTTCCACCCGACTGGCGTGGCCGGCGCGGGCGTGCTGATCACCGAAGGCGTGCGCGGGGAAGGCGGCATCCTGCGTAACAAGGACGGCGAACGCTTCATGGAGCGCTATGCGCCGACGCTGAAGGATCTGGCGCCGCGCGACTTCGTCTCGCGCTCGATGGACCAGGAAATCAAGGAAGGCCGCGGTTGTGGCCCGAACGGCGACTATGTGCTGCTGGACCTGACGCACGTCGGGGCCGACACCATCATGAAGCGCCTGCCGTCGATCCGCGAGATCGGTGTCAAGTTCGCCAACGTCGACGCGATCAAGGAACCGATCCCGGTGGTGCCGACCATCCATTACCAGATGGGCGGTATCCCGACCAACATCAATGGCCAGGTGGTGGCGCCGAAGAACGGCAACCCCAACGAAGTCATCAATGGTTTCTACGCGATCGGCGAATGCTCCTGCGTGTCGGTGCACGGCGCCAACCGCCTGGGCACCAACTCGCTGCTGGACCTGGTGGTGTTCGGCCGCGCGGCCGGCAACCACATCGCGGCGACCTCGATCAAGCAGAAGGAGCACAAGCCGCTGCCGGCCGATGCTGCCGACCGCGCCATGTCGCGCCTGGCCAAGCTGCAATCGTCGTCGTCGGGTGAATACACCCAGGACGTGGCCAACGACATCCGCAAGAACATGCAGTCGCATGCGGGCGTGTTCCGTACGCAGAAGCTGATGGACGAAGGCGTCGAGCGCATCCTCGAAGTGGCCGAACGTGCTGACAACATCCATCTGAAGGACAAGTCCAAGGTCTTCAACACCGCGCTGGTGGAAGCCCTGGAAGTGGCCAACCTGGTGGAAGTGGCCAAGGCCACCATGATTTCGGCAGCTGCCCGCAAGGAATCCCGCGGTGCGCACGCGCACAGCGACTTCCCGAATCGCGACGACGAGAGCTGGCTCAAGCACACGCTGTTCTACAGCGAAGGCAACCGCCTCGACTACAAGCCGGTGAAGATGAACCCGCTGACGGTGGAAAGCGTTCCCCCCAAGGCCCGGACCTTCTAAGCACCGCGTAGGACCCACAGGACCCACAGAAATGAAGCGTATTTTCGAAGTCTACCGCTACGACCCGGACAAGGATGCGGCCCCCCGCATGCAAACGTACGAGGTCGAGCTCGACGGTCATGAGCGCATGCTGCTGGACGCGCTGGTCAAGCTGAAGAAGCTGGACGAAACCATCTCGTTCCGCCGCTCGTGCCGCGAAGGCGTGTGCGGTTCGGACGCGATGAACATCAACGGCAAGAACGGTCTGGCCTGCCTGACCAACATGCTTGAGCTGCCGGAACGCATCGTCTTGCGTCCGCTGCCCGGCCTGCCGGTGGTGCGCGACCTGATCGTCGACATGACGCAGTTCTTCAAGCAGTACAACTCGATCAAGCCGTACCTCATCAACGACGAGCCGCCGCCCGAGAAAGAGCGCCTGCAGTCGCCCGAGGAACGCGACGAGCTGGACGGCCTGTATGAGTGCATCTTGTGCGCAAGCTGCTCGACGTCGTGCCCGTCGTTCTGGTGGAACCCGGACAAGTTCGTCGGCCCGGCCGGCCTGCTGCAAGCCTATCGCTTTATCGCGGACAGCCGCGACCAGGCGACCAGCCAGCGCCTGGACGACCTGAACGACCCGTACCGCCTGTTCCGTTGCCACAGCATCATGAACTGCGTCGATGTTTGCCCGAAGGGGTTGAACCCGACCAAGGCCATCGGCAAGATCAAAGAGCTGATGGTTCGCCGCTCGGTCTGATCCTGCGCGGTTGTTGTAAGCGGCGCGTCAGTCCGGGCTATCAAACTGCATACCCGACCGGCGCGCCGGAAGTAGGTACCTATGACCGAAAGTGTTTCCCCCAGTTTCTCCCACCAGGCCGACCCGCACCGGCGTGCACGACTGCGCTGGCGCGCGCGGCGCGGCCTCCTGGAGAACGACATCATCGTCGAACGTTTTTTCAACCGTTACGAAGAAAGCCTCTCCGACCAGGACGTGGCCTCGCTCTCCGAACTCTTCGAGCTGAGCGACAACGAGTTGATGGACCTGCTTCTTGCGCGCAAGGAGTTGGACGGTGAGCTCGACACGCCCCCGATGCAGCACGTGATTGCCCTGCTGCGTTCGGTCTGAGTTTCGTCAACATTATTAGTCAGCATTAGAAGGAACCGACATGACGCCGTCCGATGTGAAAGCCACGCTATCGTTTTCCGATGGTTCCCCCAGCGTTGAGCTGCCGATTTATACGGGTACCGTTGGCCCCGACGTAATCGATATTCGCAAGCTGTACGGACAGACCGGCAAGTTCACCTATGACCCCGGTTTCATGTCGACGGCTTCGTGCAATTCGAAGATCACCTACATCGACGGGGACAAGGGCGAGCTGCTGTACCGCGGCTACCCGATCGAGCAGCTGGCCACCAAGTGCGACCACCTGGAAACCTGCTACCTGCTGCTCAAGGGCGAACTGCCCAATGCCAAGCAGAAGGAAGAATTCGTGGGCGCCGTGATGAACCACACCATGGTTCACGAGCAGATGCAGTTCTTCCTGCGCGGCTTCCGCCGCGATGCCCATCCGATGGCCGTCCTGACGGGCCTGGTGGGCGCCATGAGCGCGTTCTACCACGACGCCATGGACATCGATGATCCGCACCAGCGCGAAATCTCCGCGATCCGCCTGATCGCCAAGATGCCGACCCTGGTCGCCATGGCCTACAAGTACAACATCGGCCAGCCGTACATCTATCCGCAGAACGACCTGTCCTACTCGGGCAACTTCATGCAGATGATGTTCTCCACGCCGTGCGCTCCGTACAAGGTGAACCCGGTGCTCGAGCGCGCGCTCGACCGCATCTTCATCCTGCACGCGGACCACGAGCAGAACGCATCCACCTCCACGGTGCGCCTGGCTGGCTCCTCGGGTACCAACCCGTTCGCCGCCATCGCTGCCGGCGTGGCTTGCCTGTGGGGCCCGGCTCACGGTGGCGCCAACGAAGCCGCCCTCAAGATGCTTGAGGAAATCGGCAGCGTCGACAACATCACCGAGTTCATCAAGCAGGTCAAGGACAAGAACTCGGGCGTGCGCCTGATGGGCTTTGGCCACCGCGTGTACAAGAACTACGATCCGCGTGCCAAGCTGATGCGCGAAACCTGCTATGAAGTGCTGAACGAACTGGGCCTGCACAACGACCCGCTGTTCAAGCTCGCCATGGAACTGGAGAAGATCGCGCTGGAAGACGAGTACTTCGTCAGCCGCAAGCTGTACCCGAACGTCGACTTCTACTCGGGCATCGTGCAACGCGCACTCGGCATCCCGACGTCGCTGTTTACCTGCATCTTCGCCCTGGCACGCACCCCGGGCTGGATCTCGCAGTGGGAAGAAATGATCACCGATCCGGAATACAAGATCGGCCGTCCGCGCCAGCTGTTCAACGGCGCGGCAAGCCGCAACGTGCCGGATATGGGCACGCGTTAATGCCCCGGTAAGGTGGCGCCGGCAGTCACGGCGCCGCATGCATCATGAAACGCCCCGGCCTTGGCCGGGGCGTTTTGCTGTTGGTGCGCCCAGCATGGGCGCAGATCGGAGCCTTCAGCCAAGACGCGAAACGACTCGCCGGGGCGGCGCAGCAATACCGAACGCACCGGCCCTGCCAAGGCCTTGTCCTCCAGGTCTGGCAGCGCTTGTGCGGCGCAAAAGATTTATTGCGTGAAACGTGGCGATAACGCCAATTTCCGACGCTTTGTGCTGTGTTACTACCATTAAGATCCTCATTTGTTGTGCAAATGTGCCATCCGGCGCGGAATTTGACCCTATAATGCGGGCTGCTTTGCCGACAGCAGCCGGGCCACCCTTCCGGACTGCGTTGAGGCGAGCGGGGCAGGCGAATCACCTGCGCAATAGAGAACGCATCAACGTTGTCTTTCCGAACCAAGGTCTTCCATTGCATCGATTGCACAGGAGGGCTGACACATGCCGGGCCCCGCACACGCTTCTTATCTGCAGGCCCGTCTTCCGCGTCTCGGGCGTCTTTCCCAGGTTTTAGCTCGCGGGTGTTGTTCGATTGCGCAGGTCATGCCGTCTCAGCCCATGACCCAACCATAATCGAGGAGCTCCTGAATGACGCTGTCCCGTCTTACGTCCATCTCCCTGGCCACGGCCCTGTGCGCTTTGGGCGCCGCTGCCAACGCTGAAACCATCAAGATTGCCATTGCCGGCCCCATGAGCGGCTCGGTTGCCCAGTATGGCGACATGGTCAAGGCGGGTGCGCTGACCGCCATCGAGCAGATCAATGCCGCCGGCGGCGCGGGCGGCAACAAGTTCGAAGTGGTGATGATGGACGACGCCTGCGAACCGAAGCAGGCCGTGGCGGTAGCCAACAAGATCGTCAGCCAGAAGATCCATTACGTGATCGGCCACGTGTGCTCGGGCTCGACCATCCCGGCTTCGGACATCTACGAGAACGAAGGCATCGTCATGGTGACGCCGTCGGCCACCGCGCCGCAGCTGACCGAAAACAAGAAGCGCAAGTTCATCTTCCGCACCATCGGCCGTGACGACCAGCAAGGCCCGGCCGCTGCCCAGTACATCATCACCAAGATCAAGCCCAAGAAGGTCGCGATCCTGCACGACAAGCAGTCGTACGGCCAGGGCATTGCCTCGTCGGTGAAGAAGGACCTGGAAGCGGCCAAGATCCCCGTGGCTGTGTTCGAAGGCGTGAACGCCGGCGATTCGGACTACTCCGCCGTCATTACCAAGCTCAAGTCGCAAGGCGTGGACTTCGTCTACTTCGGCGGCTATCACCCGGAAATGGGCCTGCTGCTGCGCCAGGCGCGCGAGCAGGGCGTCAAGGCGACCTTCATGGGTCCTGAAGGCGTGGGCAACAAGGACGTGACGGCCATCGCCGGCGCGTCTTCGGAAGGCATGCTGGTCACGCTGCCGGCCGACTTCTCCGCCGATCCGTCCAACGCCGCGCTGGTCAAGGCCTTCGCCGACAAGAAGCGTGACGCCAACGGTCCGTTCCAGATGCCGGCCTACGCCGCGGTCCAGATCATTGGCGACGCCATCGCCGGCGCCAAGAGCACCGACCCGACCAAGGTTGCCGCGTACATGCACAAGAGCGCCTTCCAGACTCCGATCGGCAAGGTCGAGTACGACGCGCAGGGCGACCTGAAGTCGTTCAAGTTCGTTGTGTTTACCTGGCACAAGGACGCCACCAAGACCGCTGCCAACTAAGCCGCACATTGGCTTTGCGCGCCCCGCTCATGGCTTGAGCGGGGCGTTTTGGTATCGGGGTCCGGTTGCCCGGCCGGCGCGGTTTATCCGCCGCGCCCGGGGCCTGGGCATATCCGGCATTACGGAGCCGGCCCGGCGCTTGCGCACCTCCTGCAACGCCGGCTTCTCCAGCTTCAAAGTTATGGGGCTTCCCGCATGAACGAGTTCCTTCCACAGTTTACCCAGCAACTGGTCAATGGCCTGACGCTGGGTGCGATCTATGCGCTGATCGCCATTGGCTACACCATGGTCTACGGCATCATCGGCATGATCAATTTTGCCCACGGCGAGATCTACATGATCGGCGCCTACGTGGGCCTGGTGACGCTCACCGCCATCGGCGCGAGCGCGGGCTATCCGCTGCCGCTGGTGCTGGGCGCCGCCTTGCTGGTGTCCGTCCTGGTCACCGGTTTGTATGGTTTCGCCGTGGAGCGGGTAGCGTACCGCCCCTTGCGCGGCGGACCGCGGCTGGTGCCGCTGATCTCCGCCATCGGCATGTCGATTTTCCTGCAGAACTATGTGCAGATCGGGCAGGGCGCGCGCGACATGTCCGTGCCGGTGCTGATCTCCGGCGCCATCGAGTTCCAGATGGGCAGCGATTTCACCGTGACCGTACCGTACTCGCGCCTGCTGATCGTCGGCGTCACGCTGGTGCTGATGCTCGCGCTGACGCTGTTCATCGGCCACTCGCGCATGGGCCGCGCCTGCCGTGCCTGCGCCGAGGACATGCGCATGGCCAACCTGCTCGGCATCGACACCAACCGCGTGATCTCCTTCACCTTCGTGCTGGGCGCGATGCTGGCGGCGGTGGGCGGCGTGCTGATCGGCCTGACCATCGGCAAGCTCAACCCGTATATCGGCTTCGTGGCGGGCATCAAGGCCTTCACCGCGGCCGTGCTGGGCGGCATCGGCAGCATCCCGGGCGCCATGCTCGGTGGCGTGCTGCTGGGCCTGGCCGAGACCTTTGCTTCCGGCTATATGCCTGCCGAGTACAAGGACGTGGTGGCGTTCGGCCTGCTGGTGCTGATCCTGCTGTTCCGCCCGACCGGGCTGCTGGGCAAGCCTGACGTTGAAAAGGTGTGAGGACGCTATGACACAAGCTATTTCTACGCCAATCGGCATGACGCAGGGCGCGCCGGCAGGGCAGACCCTGAAGAACGCCATCGTCGCGGCCGTGATGACGGCCATCCTGACCATTCCCGTGCTGGGGCTGCAGTTGAAGCTCGACGGCTACAAGGTCGTGCTCGAGCCGCACTGGCAGCCGGTGTGGCTGGCAGTGGGCGCGGTCTTCCTGTTCCAGCTCTTCAAGCCGCTGTTCCAGCGCGCCACGGCCGGCATCAAGGTGCCGAGCCTGCCCGCGCTGGGCGCGACCCAGCAGCGCAAGGTGATCTGGCTGCTGCTGGCGGTTGGCCTGGTGTTCCCGTTCTTCAGTTCGCGCGGCGCGGTGGACGTGGCCACGCTGGCGCTGATCTACGTGATCCTGGGCCTCGGCCTGAACATCGTGGTGGGCTATGCCGGCCTGCTCGACCTGGGCTACGTCGGCTTCTACGCGGTCGGCGGCTACACCTACGCGCTGCTCAACCAGTACTTCGGCCTGACCTTCTGGGAGTGCCTGCCGATCGCTGCCGGCATGTCGGCGCTGTTTGGCTTCGTGCTGGGTTTTCCGGTGCTGAGGCTGCGCGGCGACTACCTGGCCATCGTCACGCTGGGCTTCGGCGAAATCATTCGCCTGCTGCTCAACAACCTGACCAGCCTCACCGGTGGACCGGATGGCGTGTCGGGCATCCCGAAGCCGACCGTGTTCGGCATCGAGATGGCGCGCAGCGCTAGCGTGGAAGGCGTCAAGACCTTTCATGAGTTGCTGGGCTGGGACTACAGCGGCGAGCACATGGTGATCTTCCTCTACCTGCTGGCGCTTCTGCTGGTGGGCTTCACGCTGTTCGTCACCAGCCGGCTGATCCGCATGCCGATGGGCCGCGCATGGGAAGCCTTGCGCGAGGACGAAATCGCCTGCCGCTCACTCGGCCTGAACCCGACCCGCATCAAGCTGTCGGCATTCACGCTGGGCGCGGCGTTTGCCGGCCTGGGCGGCGCCTTCTTCGCCGCGCGCCAGGGCCTGGTCAATCCCGAATCGTTCACCTTTATCGAGTCCGCGCTGATCCTGGCGGTGGTGGTGCTGGGCGGCATGGGTTCGCAGCTGGGCGTGATCCTGGCCGCCATCCTGCTGACGGCGTTGCCGGAAATGGCGCGCGGCTTCGCCGAATACCGCATGCTGATTTTCGGCCTGGTGATGGTGCTGATGATGATGTGGCGTCCGCAGGGCCTGCTGCCCGCGAGCCGCCCCCACGTGGAGTTGCCGCAATGAGCCAAGTTCAATCAGCGGAACTGCTGAAAGTCTCCGGTCTGCAGATGCGCTTCGGCGGCCTGCTGGCGGTCGACGGCATCGATTTCGATGTGCGCCGCGACGAGGTCTTCGCCATCATCGGCCCCAACGGCGCGGGCAAGACCACCGTGTTCAACTGCGTGGGCGGCTTCTACAAGCCCACCGCCGGCGAGGTCATGCTGGACGGGCATTCCATCGCCCGCCTGCCGAGCCACCAGGTGGCTCGCCGCGGGCTGGTGCGCACCTTCCAGAACATCCGCTTGTTCAAGCAGTTGACGGTGGTGGAGAACCTGCTGGTGGCGCAACACTTGCAGGTGCGCTCCGGCCTGTTGCGCGGGCTGTTCGCCACGCCGGCCTATCGCCGCGCCGAGCGCGAGGCGCTGGAGCGCGCCGCGCTGTGGCTCGAGCGCATGGGTCTGCGTGGCGTGGCCAACCGCGAAGCGGGCACGCTGTCGTATGGCCACCAGCGCCGGCTGGAAATCGCGCGCTGCATGATCACCAATCCGCGCCTGCTGATGCTCGACGAGCCGGCTGCCGGCCTCAACCCGCAGGAAAAGGTCGAGCTGTCGCAGCTGATTGACCAGTTGCGGCGCGAGCACAAGATCTCGGTGCTGCTGATCGAGCATGACATGAGCCTGGTGATGGGCGTGTCCGACCGCATCCTGGTGATGGAACACGGCCGCCCGATCCTGGTCGGCAAACCGGCCGAAGTGCGCAACGACCCGCGCGTGATCAAGGCTTACCTGGGAGAGGACTGATGCTGAAGCTGGAACAAGTCCATACCCATTACGGCGCGATCGAAGCGCTGTCTGGCGTATCGATTGAGGTGAACAAGGGCGAGATCGTCACGCTGATCGGCAGCAACGGCGCTGGCAAGACCACGCTGATGATGACCGTGTGCGGCTCGCCGCGCGCCTCGAGCGGGCGTGTGATGTTTGAAGGGCAGGACATCACGCGCCGTCCCACGCACGAGATCATGCGCCTCGGCATGGCGATCTCGCCGGAGGGGCGGCGCGTGTTTCCCAGCCTGACGGTGCTGGACAACCTGAAGATGGGCGCCTTCTTCGGCAAGCGCGACGAGATCGAGGCGGGCGTCGAGCACGTCTACAAGCTCTTCCCACGGCTCAAGCAGCGCTCCACGCAACGCGCCGGCACCATGTCCGGCGGCGAGCAGCAGATGCTGGCCATCGGCCGCGCGCTGATGAGCCGGCCCCGCCTGCTGTTGCTGGACGAGCCGACGCTCGGCCTGGCACCGCTGGTGATCGCGCAGATCTTCGACATCATCCGGACCATTCGTGACGAGGGCGTCACAGTGTTCCTGGTCGAGCAGAACGCCAACAAGGCGCTGGGCGTGGCGGATCGCGGCTATGTGCTGGAGACGGGGCGCGTGGTGCTGGCGGACACCGGCGCCAATCTGCTGGCCAACGACCGCATCAAGAGCGCTTACCTGGGCGGTTGAGTCCGGATTTTCTCCCGCTCACCCGCCTGGCGGGCGAGCGAGAGAAGACCCCCGCCATTCCCCCTTTTCGCCATCGGCGAAATCCCCCTTTCGCCAATCACATTACATTTGCGCCGCCGCGCAGGCCGGCCACGGCCCGGTCGCGCGCTATCGCTGTGGCATAATCGATTGCGAAGTCAAGCATCGCAGCAAGCCGCATTTCGTTGCCCGCATTCCTGCGAAAAATCCCCCAAACTACCGCGCGACGCCGCCAACCGTGCTGTACCAAAC